>JACDEA010000489.1 GCA_013816725.1 Actinomycetota bacterium | reverse complement strand
CGCCGTGGCCGCGCTCCGCCCCACCTGGAGCTTCTCGCCCGGCGACGGCCAGCTCGACGCCGACGGCCGCTTCGTCGCCTACCGCCCCGGCGCCTACACCGTCACCGCCACCCTCGGCCGGCGCGCGGCCACCGCGACGATCACCGTCGAGGAGCGCGACGTCCGCCGCTCGGTGACCGTGGTGGGCCGGCTGCCGCGCACCGCCTTCGCCACGTCGGAGGTCTGGATTCACCCGAACGGCAAGGTGGCCTACCTCGGCACCCATCAGGGTGGCGACCGGGTCTACGCGATCGACATCTCGGAGCCGGGCAACCCGCGGGTCGTGGATTCGATCATGGCGAACACCCGGCTCGTGAACGACATGCAGACCACGGCCGACGGCAACGTGATGGTGTTCACCCGGGAAGGCGCCGCCGACCGGAAGAACGGCATCGTCATCGCCGACACCCGCGACCCGCTCCACCCGAAGGAGATCTCCCAGTTCACCGACGGCGTGGCCGCGGGCGTGCACTCGGTCTACCTCTACGAGCACCCGCAGTACGGGAAGTTCGCGTTCATCACCAACGACGGTACCGGCGCCATCGACATCGTCAACATCACCGATCCGGCCAAGCCCACGCGCGCGGGGGAGTGGCGCACCGATCGCCCCGACGCCGCCCGGTACGTGCACGACCTGGACATCGTGGACGGCCTCATGTACGCGAGTTACTGGAACGACGGGCTGGTCATCCTAGACATCGGCAACGGCAAGTGGGGCGGCCGGCCCGAGAAGCCGGTGCTCGTCTCGCAGTTCAAGTACGACCTCGATTCACTCTACAGGGACGTCGAGGACGTGTCGCGGCCCGGCTTCACCCGCGGCACCCACACGGCGTGGCGCCAGCGGGGCGGCAAGTACGTCTTCATCGCCGACGAGGTCTACCGGAACGGGGACATCCGGGGCGCCAGGGACGCGTCGGCCAGCCGGATGTACGGCACGCTGCAGGTGGTGGACGTGAGCGACATCGAGCACCCGAGGTCCGTCGCCTGGTACACCCCCGAGAGCGGAGGCGTGCACAATGTCTGGCAGGTGGCCGACACGCTCTACATGGGGGCCTACGACTCGGGCTTCCATGTGTTCGACATCGCCGGCGAGCTGAAGGGCGACCTGCGCGCCCAGCACCGCGAGATGGCCTCGCTCAACACCGCCGACATGGGCGGCGTCGTCCCCAACGCGGCGTTCGACTGGGGCGTCGTGGTCAACCCGAAGGACGGCCTCGCCTACGTCAACGACTTCAACAACGGGCTCTGGGTCGTTCGCGTGGATTCGAAGAAGGCCAAGACCCCGCTGGTGCCGTGAGCTTTCACCATCTCCCGCTCCGCCGCCTGATCGCGCTGGCCGCGGTCCTCGCCGGCGCGTCCTGTGCGAGGGCGACGCACGGGAGTATCGCGACGGAAACAGCCGCGCCGGGCGCCCCGGCCCCGCCCGACCGCGACTACCTGATGTTCGTCGCCAGCGAGGGCAACGACCACATCGCGCTGGTGCGCTACGGTCCGGGCGGCGCCCGCGTCGAGCGCGACCGGAAGATCGGTACCAATCCCACCGAGCTCGTCGGCCCGCACGGCATCTACGTATCGCCCGACGGCAAGTGGTACTACGTCACCACCGCCCACGGCGCACCCAACGGCGCGCTCTGGAAATTCTCCGCCGAGACCGGCGAGCAGGTCGGGCGGGTCGAGCTGGGACGTTTTCCGGCCACCCTGCAGGTCTCACCCGATGGGCACTACGCCTGGGTCGTCAATTTCAATCTCTATGGCGACATGGTCCCCTCGTCGGTGTCGGTGGTCTACACCGGCGACATGCTGGAGGTGCGCCGAATCCCGACCTGCGTGATGCCGCACGGGTCCCGCCTCTCGCCCGACGGCCGCCACCAGTATTCGGCGTGCATGATGAACGACGAGCTCGTCGAGATCGCCGCGGACAGCCTGGCCGTGTCCCGCCATTTCATGCTCAAGCCGGGCGCCGAGCGCGGCATGAGCGGGCCGCCGGCGGCAATGGCGATAGCGAAGCCCGGCGGCCCCCACAGCGACGCGCCCGGCGGCGGGGGCGGCCACGACATGGCGCCGCCCAAGGCCGCCGACGTCGGC
>JACDEA010000488.1 GCA_013816725.1 Actinomycetota bacterium | reverse complement strand
GCCGGTGATCGCCGCGGTCAACGGCCCCGCCGCCGGCGTCGGATTCGTGGTGATGTGCTTCGCCGACATCCGTTTCGCGGCGGCCGGAGCCAAGTTCACCACGAGCTTCGCCCGCCTCGGCCTGCCGGCCGAACACGGCGTGACGTGGATGCTGTCGCGCCTCATCGGCCCGGCCCGGGCCGCCGACTTGCTGTTCTCCAGCCGTGTCGTCCTGGCCGAGGAAGCCGAGGACCTCGGTCTCGTGAACCGCGTGCTGGCGCCCGACGAGTTGCTGCCGTTCACGCTCGACTACGCGCGGCGCATGGCCGCCGAGTGCGCGCCGTCGTCGTTGCGGACGATGAAGCGCCAGCTCTACGCCGACTTGCTGCGCGACCTCGGGCCCGCGGCCAAGGAGGCCTACGACCTCATGGTCGACATGGTGCGCCAGCCCGACTTCGCCGAGGGCGTCGCCGCCTTCGGCGAGAAGCGCCCGCCCCGCTTCGGTGGCACCTGACGGGCCGGCCGACACTCTGCATCGAGTCGACCAAGACGACTAGAGGAGCAGGTTCCCCCGGCTGAGGTGCACGGCTTCGTAGCAGTACAGCGTGGCCACTGAGCGGTAGGGCTGGTACCCGTCGCCCAGGCTGAGCAGCTCCTTGGCCTTGGGCGCCACCGGCAGGCCGTGGATGAGCCCGTATCCGGCCCGCACCGCGAGGTCGTCGACCGGCCACACGTCCATGCGCCGCAGCTGGAAGAGCAGGAACATTTCGGCGGTCCAGCGGCCGATGCCCCGCACGGTCACGAGCCGTTCGACGATCTCGTCGTCGTCCAGGCTGTCGATGCCGTCGAGGGTCACGGTGCCCTCGAGGACCTTGGTGGCCAGGTCGCGTATCGACGCCGTCTTGGCGCCCGACAAGCCGGCGCCGCGCATCGCATCCTCGGGCAGGGCCAGGACCGCTTCGGGCGTGAGGTCGCCGTCGACGAGCGCGCGGAAGCGCCCGTGTATAGACGCCGCCGCCTTTCCGGCCAGCTGCTGGAACGTGATCGAGCGGACCAACGCCGGGAACGAGCCCTCGGTGTTGCGCGGCCGGAGCTTGATCGGCCCGGCCCGTGCGATCAGGGTGGCCAACGCAGGGTCGCGCGCCGCGAGCTCGGCCGTCGCCCGCTTCCACGAGACGCGGGCCATGGGCTACGAAGCGGCTTCGTCGGCCGCGCCGGGTGCGAACTGCGTCTCGTACAGCTCGGCGTAGACGCCACCCCCGGCCAGCAGATCGCCGTGGTCGCCCCGCTCGACGATTTTGCCGCGGTCGAGCACCAGGATCTCGTCGGCCGCCTTGATCGTCGACAGGCGATGGGCGATGACCAGCGACGCCCGCCCTTCCAGCGCCTCGGCCAACGCCTGTTGCACGAGCGCCTCGGTCTCGGAGTCGAGGTGCGCGGTGGCTTCGTCGAGGATGACGATGGCCGGGTTCTTCAGCAGCACGCGCGCGATCGCGAGCCGCTGCTTCTCGCCCCCCGACATGCGATAGCCGCGCTCGCCCACGACCGTGTCGTAGCCGTCGGGCAGCCCCGCGATCGTGTTGTGGATGCGCGCCGCCCGGCAGGCGGACACGATCTCGTCCTCGGTCGCGCCCGGGCGGGCGTAGCGCAGGTTGGCCACGATGCTGTCGTGAAAGAGGTGTGGATCCTGGGTGACCACGCCGATGGCGTTGGTGAGACTGGCCAACGTGACGTCGCGCACGTCGTGGCCGTCGACCCGGACGACGCCCGACGTGACGTCATACAGGCGCGGCACCAGCGACGAGAGCGTTGTCTTACCGGCACCGGTCGGACCCACCAGCGCGGTGATCTGGCCGGGCGTGGTCCGGAACGAAACGCCGCGCAGGATCCACGCCGATGGCTCGGCCGACAGCGCGTCGCTGCCCTCCCCCTCGAGCGACGCGATCGAAACCGTCGACGCCGCCGGGTAGCGGAACCACACGTCCTCGAACTCCAGGATGCCGCGCGGGTTGAACAGCTCGACGGCGTCGTCGGCGTCGGCGATCGGCAGGGGCGCGTCGAGCACCTCGAAGCACCGTTCGAAGCTCACCAGCGCGGTCAGCAGATCGACGCGCGCGCTCGACAGGTCGGTGAGCGGCGAATACAGC
>JACDEA010000487.1 GCA_013816725.1 Actinomycetota bacterium | reverse complement strand
GCCATACACCTGGCCGCCAACGGCTACGAGGTCTACGGCACGGTGCGGGACCGGGCCCGGGCCGCGAAGCTCGAGGCCATGGCGAACGACGCCGGCGTCACGGTCAACCTCGTCGAGCTGGACGTCGCCGACGACACCTCGGTCGAAAAGGGCCTGGCCGAGGTCCTCGAACGGGCCGGCCGGGTCGACGTCCTCGTCAACAACGCCGGCGTGGGCGGCAACGCCGTGGTCGAAGAGGTGTCGACCCAACAGATGCTCGACGTGATGAACGTCAACGTCAACGGCGCTGTCCGCTGCATCAAGGCCGTCGTGCCCGGGATGCGCGAGCGGGGCAGCGGCGCCATCGTCAACATCACGTCGGTGGCCGGGCGCTTCGGTGCCATCGCGCAGGCGCCGTACACCGCGTCGAAGTGGGCCTTCGAAGGGCTGAGCGAGGAGCTGGCGTTGGAGCTGGCGCCGTTCGGCATCCGGGTCGTGATTGTCGAGCCCGGCGTCACCAAGTCGGCCATCTTCGCCAAGAACGTCGACGTGCCCGCCGGCACCGGCGCCTACGACACCCACTACCGGCGGCTGTTCAACTTCTACGCCGCGGGGATGGCCCAGGCGACCGATCCGTTCGAGGTGGCCGAGGTCATCCGCCACGCCGTCACCACCGACGAACCGCAGCTCCGCTACGCCTGCGCGTGGGGCGGCCCCGAGCTCGTCGCCGGGCGCGACACGGTCACCGACGAAGAGTGGGTGGCGCTGGGTGCGGCGGCCACCGACGACGAGTACGAGGCCAAGTTCCGGGACCTGTTCGGCGTCGACATCACCCCGCCGCCCGCTGGGTAGGTTGGCGGCAATGACCGACGTGGAAATCGACCCGTTCGAACGGTTCAACCGGGCCATGGGCATGGGCAAGATCCAGGACCCGTATCCCGCGTTCGCCGCGTCGCGACCGAAAGGAATCGAGAAGGCCGATTTGCGCCTGCTGCTGGGCGAGGACGCCGCTGCACAAGGCGCGCTTGCTGAGGGCGGGCCGCCGATCTACACCGCGTACAGCTACGACGCCGTCTGCCAGGTGTTGCGCGACGGCGACACGTTCTCATCGAAGATGTACGAGGCGGTGATGGGCATCGTGATGGGCCACACCATCTTGGAGATGGACGAGCCCGAGCACCGCCAGTACCGCACGCTGTTGCAGCAGGCGTTCACCAAGAAGTCGCTCGAGCACTGGGAGCACGAGTTGGTGCGGCCGGTGATCGACCGCCTGATCGACAAGTTCATCGACCGCGGCCGGGCCGAACTGGTCACCGAGCTCACGCTGCCGTTCCCGGTCGACGTCGTCGCCGGCCTCTTCGGGATCCCCGACGAGGAGATGAAGCAGTTCCACATCTGGACCGTCGAGTTGATCAGCGTCGGGCTGGATTTCGAAGGCGCGCTCCGAGCTTCGGGCGAGATCCGCGATCATCTCAAGGTGCTGCTGGAGGAACGGCGGGCGGCCGGGTGTGTCGGCGACGACCTGCTGTCGATCCTGGGCCGGGCCGAACTCGACGGGCACCGGCTCACCGACGACGAGATCTTCGCGTTCTGCCGGCTGTTGCTACCGGCCGGCGCCGAGACGACGTACCGGTCGTCGAGCAACCTGCTCTACGGGCTGCTGCACAACCCCGAGCAGCTCGACCTGGTCCGCAACCAGCCGGCCACGATGATCCCCAAGGCCATCGAAGAGGGACTGCGGTGGGAACCGCCGCTGCTCACGATCATGCGTCAGGCCACCCGTGATACCGAGGTGTGCGGCGTGCCCATCGAGAAGGGCGCGATCGTGATCACCAACCTCGGGTCTGCGAATCACGACACCGGCCGTTGGGACAACGCCGAGGCGATCGACGTGCTGCGCGAGCAGCACCAGCACATGGCCTTCGCCTTCGGCCCGCACATGTGCCTCGGCCAGCACCTGGCCCGCATGGAGACCCGCGTCCTGCTCGAGCAGATCTTCGCCCGCCTCCCCAACCTGCGGCTCGACCCCGACGGCGACGTCGGCCCCATAACCGGCCTCACCTTCCGCTCCCCCACCGCCCTCCCCGTCACCTGGGGCTGACACACATGCTTTTAGGGGGCTGCCGTCGGGGTCGGGTCGACCAGGG
>JACDEA010000486.1 GCA_013816725.1 Actinomycetota bacterium | reverse complement strand
GTGCACACCCGCACCATCCGCGCCGACCTCGTCGGGCGCGCCGCAGCGCTGCGCGGCGTGCCGGTCCTCAACAACATCGTCAACCTCTATCCCGACGACTCCGTGGGGCTGCACGGCCCCGTCGCCGGCGCGGTGCTCACGTCGCTGGTCCGGCGCACGGGACGGGCCGCCCGCCTGCTCGTCGCCAACGCCGAGGCGGTGGCCGCCAACGTCCGGTCGGTATTCGCGCCGGCGCCCGACCGCGTCCGCGTCGTCTACGACGGACTCGATCTGGCGCGCTTTGCCGACGCCGCTCCTGCCGACCTACGACCGGTGGGCATTGGCGCCGCCGATCGCGTCGCGCTGTGCGTGGCCCGGCTGCATCCGCAGAAGGCACTCGACGATCTCATCGCCGCCGCTGCGCTCCTTCGCAACGAGGGCGGCCTGCACGTCGTCGTCGTCGGCGACGGCCCCGAACGCCCTCGCCTCCAGACCGCGATAGACAGGGCGGCCCTCGGCGGGCGGGTGCATCTGTTGGGCCGCAGGGATGACATACCCGCACTGCTCGCCCGGGCGCAGCTTTTCGTCCTCAGCTCGCGTTTCGAAGGTTTGCCGTCGGCGGTGATCGAGGCGATGGCCGCCGGCCTCCCCGTCGTGGCCACGACCGCGGGCGGCGTGCCCGAACTGGTGCAGCCGGGCCGCACGGGCTGGCTGGTGCCGCCGGGCGAACCCATCGCTTTGGCCGATGCGCTGCGCGACGCGCTCGGTGCCGACCGCACGGCGATGGGCGACGCGGCCCGGGACCGGGCCCGGAGGATGTTCGCCGCACCGGCGATGGCCGGGCGGTTCGCCGACCTTTACAGCGAGGTGTCGTGAACCCGCTCGTGTCGGCGCTCGTTTCGCTGGTCGCGGTCGCCACCACGGTGTCGCCGTTCGGGCTGTACCACCACGTGCCGGCGTCGGATCTCGACAAGCCGGCGGTGCGGTCCGAGCTGAGCGCGTTCCGGCTGGTGACGCTGCGCGGCGAGGCCGGCGTCACCACTGGTGCCGTCGGCCAGTTCTTGGAGAAGCGGGGCAACGCCACGGTGTTCCTGTACCGCCGCGGGACAGCGGTGTCGGGCGAGGAGGCGGCCTCGTTGGCCGCCGCCCACCCCGACTGGTTGGCTCGCGACGCCGGCGGCACAGTCGTGACGTCGAACGCCGGCGGCCAGGTGATCGACATCACGAATCCCGCGGTGCGGAAGTGGCTGGTGGCCGGCGTGGCCACGGACGTGGCCAAGGGCAAGTACGACGGCGTGTACCTGGACGTCCTCGGGGCGTTCTTCTCGAGTCGCTTCTACAGCGCGCGCCCTGTTGTTGCGGGCGAGCCGCTTGCCGACAGCGCGTGGCGCGACGCATCGGTTGCCCTCATCCGCGGCGTGAAGCAGGCGACGGGCAAGCCCGTCGTGGCCAACGGCTTCGGGATCCAGAACGGCAAGAACTACGCCGACCACAAGGCCGACGCCGACCAGCTCATCGCCGCAGCCGACGGCATCCAGATCGAACAGTTCGTCCGAAACGGCAACATGGCGCTCGACAAGTACAAGCGGACCAACCGGTGGCGCCAGGACGTCGAGTTCCTCGGTGACGTCGGGCGGCTGGGAAAGATCGTGCTGGCCGATACTCGCGTGCGCGCTGCCGCCGACGCGGTCGCCGTCGACCGCCAACGCGAGTACGCGCTGGCCTCGTTCCTCGTCGGGGCACACGGCCCGGCCCGTTTCCGCTTCGCAGAGGGCGCGGCGACCGGGAAGGTCGATACCGACGATGCCGCGGTCATCGCCGGCCTCGGTCGTCCATTGGCCGACGCCAAGCGCGCCGGCGAGGGGTTCACGCGCGCCTTTGCCCACGGCTCTGTGAGCGTCGACCCGGCGACCCACGATGCTCGTATCGTCGTCGGCCGCAACACGGTGACCACGGCGCCGCCCCCGCGCGAGGGTGTGACCAAGTTCTACGTAGTTGGCGTCGCCGCCGCGGTCCTGGTCATTGGCGGTGTCGTGTTCGGCGGGCGTCACCGCCTGCGTCGCCGCCGTGACTGAGCCGGTCGACGCCACGGACCTGGGCGACCGCGGCGAGCTGCTCCGCGTCGCGCGCGGCGGCTCCCTGAACCTGGC
>JACDEA010000001.1:54930-55547 GCA_013816725.1 Actinomycetota bacterium | reverse complement strand
GACGTGGCGTTCCCGCCCTTCGCCCACCGCATCGCCCGCGGTCACACCCACGGCCCTCGACCGGTCAGCGTCCCCGAGGGCTGGTTCGACGCGATCGACGACCCCACGCCACCCGTCGGCGCCGACCTCGTCGTATCGGGCGGCTAACCCGCCCGCGCTGCCCGCCTGCCTCGGCGCACGTGCGCCAAGTATCGATTTCGTTGCAGAGTCGCGCCGGAGTCTCGAAATTGGCCGAATTCGGGCCTGTTTCGGGCCCAAAACCGATTCCGTCGCGGATCAGTTACAGAATCGATACTTGGCGCACCGGGCCGTGTCGCCCGGCGGCGCGAGGGGTACGCACCGTTGGTGGCCGACAAGGTGAAGCAGCGGCAGCAGGCTCGGAAGAAGCGGAAGAAAAAGAAGGGCCAGAAGGCCAACGAGTCGGCGCTCGACCGGGTGCTGGCGCCGATCGTCGCCGTGGCCGTGCTGCTCTCGGCCATGGTGTCGTCGGTCCGCACGAAGCGCGACGCGGCGAACGGCGGCGCGGCTGCCGCACAACCCGAGCCGTCGCCGCCGTCTGAGCAGTCAAACAAGGGCGTGAAGGGGCGCCTGGAGCGGGTGCCGATCGTCGGCGGCGC
>JACDEA010000001.1:0-54920 GCA_013816725.1 Actinomycetota bacterium | reverse complement strand
TGCCGGGAGTCGCTTTCAAGCCGACGCCGGCAACTCGCTCGCGGCCGCGGTGACCTACTTCAGCTTCCTGTCGCTGTTCCCGCTGCTGCTGGTGATCGTCGCCGTGATCGGGTTCATCGCGTCGAGCAACGTCGACGTGGCCGGCAAGATCGTCGCCAACCTCGGCCTCAGCGGCGAGGGCGCGAGGGTCGTGCACAACGCGGTGCAGAACGCGTCCGAGAGCCGCAAGGCCGCGGCTCCCATCGGCCTGGCCGGCCTGCTGTGGTCGGGTCTCGGCCTTGTCAATGCGTTGCAGTTCGCGCTGAACCAGGTGTGGCAGGTCGAAGAGCGCGGCATCAAGGACAAGGCCGTGGGCCTGTTGTGGCTCATCGGCGCCGCCGTGCTCTTCATCGGCGCGTCGGCGGTCACGACGATCATCAACTGGCTGCCGGGCTTCGTGGCCCCCGTGGGATTGGCGGTCGGGCTGGTGGTGAACTTCGCGCTCTGGGCGTGGACGTTCAAGGTCCTTCCCAACCGCCACCTGCCCTGGCGGGCCGTCGTCCCCGGAGCGATTCTCGGCGCCGTCGGCATGGAGGTCCTCAAGGTCGTCGGCGGGATCTACGTACCGCGCGCGGCGGCCAACTCCTCGGCGCTCTACGGATCGATCGGCGTGGTGTTCGCGGTGCTGGCCTGGCTGCTGCTGTTCTCGCGTCTGGTGTTGTACTCGGCTGTGGTCAACGTCGTCCGTTGGGAGCGCCGTGCCGGCACGGTCCAGGCCACGATCGAAGTGCCGGCCGGGCGTGGCATCCAACCCTCCGACGACGTCACCCGGGGCGGCCGGGTCGAGCGCCGCGACGCCGCCGCCTGAGCGATTCAGCGGGCGGTATCGGGCGGGCGGTAGGTACCGTCAACGGAGTGACCGCCGTCCCCCTCCGGCGCAACCGCGACTTCGTCCTCCTGCAGAGCGGACAGCTGCTGTCGAGTGCGGGCACGCAGTCGACGGCGATCGCTTATCCGCTGCTCGTCCTGGCGGTCACCCACTCACCGGCCCGGGCCGGGGTCGTGTCGTTCGCCCGCATGGTCCCCCTTGCGCTCCTCGCGTTGCCGGCAGGACTGGCTGCGGACCGTTTCGGGCGCAAGCGACTGATGATTCTCGCCGACGGCGTGCGCGTACTCGCGATCGGGAGCCTGGCGCTGGCGGTGGCGACGCATCACCTGGCCTACTGGGAGATCCCCCTCGTCGCCTTCGTCGAGGGCGCCGGCGCCGCGCTGTTCTCAGCCGCGCAGGCCGGCGCGCTGCGCGCCGTCGTTCCCGGGCCACAACTGCCGGCCGTGGTCGGCGCGCAGTCGGGCCGCCAAGCCGTCGTGGGGCTGGCCGGCCCGCCCTTGGGCGGCGTGCTGTTCGGCGTGGCCCGCGTCCTCCCGTTCGTGGTCGACGCGGCGTCGTACGCGTTCTCGACCCTTTCGCTGGCCGCGATGCGGACGCCCTTCGAGGAGGAACGCGAGCCCGACGTCGGGCCCGTCGGTGCGCGGTTGGTCGAAGGCTTCCGATTCCTGTGGAGTCACCCTTTCCTGCGGACGTGCGCGCTGCTGTTCGGAGTCGGCAACTTCATCGGTCCCGGTGTGCTCCTGGCCGTCGTGGTGATCGGCAAGCGTCAGGGTCTCTCGGGCGCCGAGGTGGGGCTGCTGTTGGCCGCCTTCGGCGCATGCCTGTTGGTGGGCGCGTTGATCTCGCCGCTGGTTCGCCGCGCACTGAGCCCGCGCGCCATCCTGCTGCTCGAGCTGTGGGTGTCGGTCGGCTCGGCCGCGTTTCTCGTCCGGCCCAGCGTCTACGTGTTGACCGCCGGTATCCTCCCCGCCGCCGTCGCCATCCCCTCAACGGACTCCGTCGTCCACGGCTACCGCATAGCGATGACGCCGGACCGCCTTATCGGTCGGGCCGAGTCGGCCCGCACCATGATCTCGCTTCTCATCGCGCCCCTCGGACCCCTGACCGCCGGTGTCCTCCTCGGCGCGGTGTCGCCCCGCTCCACCATCGCGGTCTTCACCGTCGCCAGCCTGGCGCTGGCGGTGTGGGGAACGGTCAGCCCGTCGATCCGACAGGCGCCGCGGCTCGACGACCTCTAAGAAATGAGCGTGACGGCGTCGCCGACGCGCACGTCGCCTCCGGTGACGACTTCGCCGTACACACCCACGCACGGGTAGGCCGTCCCGGTCGAGAACACGTCGACGGAGTTCTCGGCGGTGATGGTCCGCAGCACGTCGCGGTCGGCGGGCAGGTCGCCCTGCGCGAGCGTGGTCATCACGCAGCGGGGCACGGTGAACGTCACCAACAGCCGTACGTCGCCGATGGCCAGCGTGTGACCCTGCCACCCGGTCTCGACGAAACCCACCTCGTCGGTGTCGATGACGATGTTGGGCCGGAAGCGACGAGCGTCGAACCTGCTGTCGGGCGCCGCCTCCGACAGCCGCTTCGTCGTCGCCGTCGTCACGAGGTGCACGGCGCCAAAGTTGAAGAAGTTTCCCTGCCCGCTCATGAACGCGCCGGCGTCGATCAGCTCGTCGCCCTCTTCGTCGCGCGAGGGCAGACCGAAGTACGGGTCGGCGCCGTCCTTGAGGTCGCGCTCCCATGCCTCATCGAACGTTGCGTCCGGCGGCGGCGTGGCCGCAACCGAGACGCGCCGGCCGAAGAAGGCGCTGAGCCGATCGGGGAGGGCGGGGTCGTCGATCGCCATCGCCTCGCCGCCCGGGAACGTGACCTCGACTGGTCCGTCACTCTTTGTCGCCGCCGACAGTTCGAAGATCCGCCCCCACCGCCGCGGCCGCTTCACGCTGATGACCTTGTTGGTCTCCTCGTCGATGAGCGCGTAGGCGCGGTCGCCGTCGACGCCGCGTTGGCTCACGGTCGCGGCAGCGACGTTTTCGCCCAGCATGGACTTGACCGGAAACCGCAGAACGGATGACACCGAGCCCACCGACGTTTCGGTCATGGGCAGATGATGTCTCAGGAGCGCCCCTCGGTGGGTTAGTCGACGATGGCGGGGTACACGAGCGCCCGCAGCTGGCCGCGGAAGTTGAACGTGCCCGACGGCATGAGCTGGGTCATGAACACGACGGCGAGATCCTCGTTCGGGTCGATCCAGAAGATGGTCGACGCCGCGCCGCCCCAGTAGTAGTCGCCGGCGGCGCCGACGGTCTGCGTGGCCGCCTCGCCCAAGCCCACGGCCATCGTGAGGCCGAACCCGACGCCGTCGAAGCCGACCTCGCCGTAACCGCCGGGCACCGCGTAATGCCGCAGCTCGCCATTGTTGGGGAGGTGGTTCGTGCGCATGAGGTCGACGGTCTTGCGGCCGACGACGCGCACACCGTCGAGTTCGCCGCCGTTGACGAGCATCTGACAGAAGCGGGCGTAGTCCTCCAGCGTCGACACCAGCCCACCGCCGCCCGACAGGAACGACGGTGGCCGTCGATACGAGCTGCGCTCGGGATCGTCGATCAGGGCGAGGGTCTTGTTGCGACGCCGCCCGTAGTTGGCCGCCAGCCGACCGATGTCGTCATCGACCACGCTGAATCCGGTGTCGCCCATCTGGAGCGGCTCGAAGATGTTCTCGCGCAGGAAGTCGTCGAGCCGCTGGCCCGACATCTGCTCGATGAGGTAACCGACGATGTCGGTCGACACGCCGTAGAGCCAGCGCTCGCCCGGGTGGAACTCGAGCGGGTGCCCGGCCAGGTTCGTCACCATCTGCTCGAGGGTGCCGTCGGCCCCGCCGCGCAGCGCCACCATCGCCTCCATGAAGCGCTCCATCTGCATGGGTCCGTCGATGCCCCAGCCCAAACCGGTCATGTGCATGAGGGTGTCGCGCACCGACATCGGATGGTGCGGCTCGACCGATCGCACGTCGCCGTTCTCGGACCGCTCGCGGACCTTGAGGTCCTTCCAGGCGGGGATCCATCGCGACACCGGATCGTTGAGCTGGAAGTGACCGCGCTCGTAGAGCGTCATCAGGGCGACGCCGATGATCGGCTTGGTCATCGAGTAGATCCGCCAGATCGTGTCGTCGGCGACCGGCTTGGCCCGCTCGAGATCCATCGAACCGAACGATTCGGCGTAGCCGACCGCGCCGTGGCGCAGCACCGCGACCTGGCAACCGGCGATCTTCTGGGGCTCGATGTACCGCTCTCGCAGGTGGTCGCCGATGCGGTTCAGGAGGCGAGCGTCGAGGCCAGCGGCGTCGGGATCGGTCTTCATGTCGACCATACTCTCAGGAACGTCGCCGTCGCCGCGGCCGCGTCGTGTCGCCGCGTCACGTTCCTGGATGCGTCAAAGTGGGAAGGCAACGGACAAGGCGAGGAGTATGGATGGAGCACGAGCTCATCTTCAGGCCTGGCGGGATGCCGCCGCTCTTCGGCGACACCGCGGCCACGTTGATCGTCGACGACGACCCGGCGATCGCCGTATTGCTCTGTCACATCCTCGAGCCGGAGGGCTACCACTGCACGATCGCTGAAAACGCCGCCCAAGCGCGCGCCCGGGTCGAAGAGAGCGACTACGCACTCGCGCTGGTCGATGTGATGATGCCGGGCGAGTCCGGGCTCGAGCTGGCGGCCGAGCTGGTCCGTAGCCATCCCGACCTCGCCGTGGTCATGGTCACCGGCATCGACGACTCCAAGATCGCAGACCTCGCCATCGACACCGGTGCCTACGGCTACGTGATCAAACCGTTCTCGGTCAACCATGTCCTGGTTATCGTCGCCAACGCCGGCCGCCGCCGCTGCCTCGAGATCGAGCGACGCGTCTACGAGCGCCGTCTCGAGCGCCGCGTCGACGAGCAAGCGGCCGACCTCGACGAGGCGCTGATCCAACTCAAGGAGACGACGAACCCGCCGGACTAGCAACGTCGGATCGAGAGTTCAATCGAGGGGTTCGAGGACCACCGTGCGAGTCCGTGGGTCCGCTGTTGCTACTCGCAGCCGGATCTCGTCACCCAGCCCGATCCCGGCGCTGCCAATTGCGACGTCGGCAACGACCGCCGGTCGCGCCAGTTGCACGGTTGCATGGTGTGGTCCGGCGTCGACCACGACGCCGTTGACGACCGTGCCGACGCACCCGGCCAGCACGGCGGCCTCGGCCAGCGACACGACCAAACGCTCAGCGGCGCGCTCACGGTCATGGGCGCGGGCCATCAGCGCCGGCAGCTCGGCCACCGCCGCGGATGCCCATTGCGGCGTGGTCGCCGCCGCGCATGCGGCCAGAGTGATCTCGTTGGCGAAACGGTCGACCAACCGACGCAGCGGTGCGGTGACGTGCGCGTACGGAGCGGCCACCGCAGCGTGAGTCACGTCGCCCGTTGGAGCCTGCGTGAACCCGAGGTAGGCCGCCCCCCGCGCCAGCTTGGCTGACTGCACGATCAGCGCGGCTTGGTCGGCGACGCGGGGGTCGAGCGACCTGACGAATGCCGCGTAGCCGGTCGCCTCGGGCCACGGCACGCCGAGCGCACGGGCGTGCCGGCGAAGGCGGTCGACGGTGTCGGGGGTCGGCGGCGGCATGGTCCGGAGCACGCCGATGCCGGCGTCGAGCATGAGTCGCGCCGCGCACTCGCCGACGAGAAGCGACACCTGCGCGTTCCAGCCTTCGACAGGCAACGGGGCGCGGTACACGAGTTCGTACTTCCCGTTGGTGACGATCACGGTTTGATCGGGAAGACGTAGGTCGAGTCCGCCTCGCCGAGCCTGCAATGACGCACGAGCTTGGCCCGCATCGCGGAGGAACTCGAAGACCGGGTCGGCGGTCCCGCCATCGAGCGCCGCCTGGACCTGCTGATAGGTGTAGGCGCCACGGCTGCGAACGCGGGCGCGACGAACGTCGACGTCGACCACCTCGCCAGAAGCGTTGAGCCGTACGCGCCAGACCAGCGCCGACCGGATCTCTCCGGCGAGCAGGCTCGCTGCGCCCTCACTTAGGGCCACAGGGTGCAGCGGCGACTTCTGGTCGGGGAAGTAGATCGTCGATCCCCGCGCTCGCGCCGCCTGGTCAATTGCACCGCCCGGTCGAACGAACATGGCGAGGTCCGCCACCGCGTAGTACACGACCCACCCGTCGCCCTCCGCGGTGATGTGGAGCGCCTGGTCGAGGTCTCTGCTCCCGGGCGGGTCGACCGTGACGAACGGGAGGTCGGTCAAGTCCTGCATCGAGGCATCCGTCGGTCCGGCGCGGGCCGCTGCGTTGGCCTCGGCCACGGCGGCGGCCGGCAGGTCTTCGATCAGCAACTCGGCGCGGATGGCCGAGAGTCCTGTTGTGAAGACCTCGTCGATTGCTTCGACGGTGAGCGGGACAACCGGCACCGTCACACGGTAGATCTGCCCGCGCTCAACGCAGCCGGCGCCCCGCGCCACAACAGGAACGCGAGCCACGCGAGCCAGACGTTGAGAGGCAGGAACACGACGGTCTCAGGTGCGCTCGACGCATACTCCTGTCCCGCGAGGAGGCCCAGCGATCCGAGCACGCCGGCGACACCCAACACGGCGCTGTATGCCGCGAACCACCTCCACCGGCGACGCAATACCAGGGCGAGGCCCACGAGCCACACGGCGAGCAGCACACCGTTGAAGGACTGCCAGACGCCGCTGGTCAGGGCCCCGTCGAGAGAGGCGAATGTCGAAGCAATCGCGGGCCGAGCGCCGGGGCCAGCGGCGGCGTAGCTGCGTATGAGGGACGAACCGCCGAACGAAAGAGCGGCGGCCGCTGCGCCCCCAATCAGGCCGAAGCCCACGCCTGCCAATGCGATCAGGTCGACGACGAGCGGTTTGCTCGGCCGCAGCACGCGCCACAGGTAGACGGTCGCAGGAAGCGGTAGCAAGTAGCTGCCCAGCATGTCGGTGAGGCCGGCCAGTCTGAACAACCCGGCTTTGCCCGCTCCGACGCTCACGAGATCCGCGAACCTCGGGATGAACGTTCCGTGGCGATACCGGACGGCGTCGAACAGAAGGTCAGAGGCGAGCAACAGAAGCGTCGCCGGGACCAACAGCACAGCGACGACGCGCCGCTCTTGCTCGTCGGGGCTCGCCACGCGGCCAGGACGCTACCGGTCCCGCGCCGCAGTCGAAAGTCCACTCGTTTCAGGATTGCGCCCCCGGCAGGAATCGAACCTGCGCACACGGTTTAGGAAACTCGTTCGGACGGTCCACCGGCGGTTGCGTACGTCCCTTGAGCGCTCCAAGGCAATGTTGCGCAGACGTCAGCGTCCACTCCCGTCTGCTGGTGCTCACCTGCGTTGCTGTCGCTGTTGCTGTCAACGCGGCGGCGACCCTTGCGCAGTTTTTGAGCTCCCCGATTGGAGGCTCTGCTCGGTGGTGCCGTGATCGCCGATGGCTGCGCTCGCCGCTACGCCACGTCAACCCACTTCCCGGCGGATGACTGTCGCGGCCAGCTCGGTGCGGGATGACGTACCGAGCTTCTCGAAGAGGTGGGCGACATGGGTTGCCACCGTGCGCGGGGAGATGAAAAGGCGATCCCCGATGGCCCGGTTTGTCAGGCCCTCCGCCACGAGAAGCGCGACCCGGGTCTCGGTGGCGGTCACCGCATCCCAACCGATCGTGGCGCGGCGGCGCGGGGCGCGTGCGCCCCGGCGGATTCCGAGACCGCGCAGGCCGTTCGTGCCGCGGCCCTGACGGGATCAGGCCTCCGCGATGGCCCGCCGCAGCGCGGCGACGGGGTCGCTCTCGTGGTAGCGGCGCTCCGCCGGCTCGATGGCATCCAGGAACCCCTGGAACACGGCCGCGGCGCGCAGGTTGCCGAGCGGCCGCACCTCCGCCCACGCGGCGCTGATGTCGGCTGCGGGCAGGGCGGCCTGCCACAGCTCGAGCCAGCCGGTCAGCACCTCGTCGGCTTCGGGGCGGAAGGCGGCGACGACCGAGAGGTCGAGCAGGGGGTTGCCGACCACGGCGTCGCCCCAATCGAGCAGAGCGACGCAGGTGTCAGCGGTGAAGCGGGCGTTACCGGGGTGGGCGTCGCCGTGCACGAAGCCATCGGGCACCCCGAGGGCGGCGGCCCGTGCCAGCCGGGGCTCGACGGAGAGGACGAGGGCGTCCAGCGCGGCGCGTTCGGGCGCATCGAACGCGGGCCGGGCCACACCGGCGGCACGCTCGATCCGTGCCGCGAGTGGCGCCGCCCGTCGATCGGGCAGGCCGGCCGACAAGAGCTCGTCGGTCCGTCCAAAGGTCGAGCGCTGCAGCCGGACGAGATGGCTGAGCTGGTCAAGCCAAGCCGCCGACGATGCCTCGTAACCGTCGGTGCCTGCCACCTCCTCGAGTAGCGACCGCCCGGGCTCGCCGGCCAGCAACGGCGGCAGCACCGGGTCGTCCAGGAGCCTGATGAGGGCCGGCTCGTGGGCGAAGAAGGGGGGGACGACCTTCAGCCACGTCGGGCCGCCGGCAGCCGGGAGCCTCCACAGCGACGAGAGGTTCCACGTGCGGACCTGCTCGGCCGGCCCTGTCCGTGGCCGACCGATTCGAGCCAGGTGGTCATCTGCCCACGCGATGTCCGCCGCCGGCCCGCCGGCGCGGGCGTAGGTGAGCCGGAGCGGTTGCTCGTCGAGCACGGGCGCAGGGGCGAGCGGGATCGCCGGTGGCGAGAGCGCCTCGGCGACATAGGTCACCTTCCCGCCGGGCCACGAACCGGCCTCGAGCAGCCGCAGCACGACGACGTCGAGCCCGAAGGCCCTTCTCGCGCCACGTACGACCGGTCCCGCCTCCTGCCACCAGGGCAACTCGACGTCGAACGCAGGCGTGACGCCGAGCGGTAGGCCCGAGCGGTCAACGAGGACCAACTGGACCGTCCGCCCTCCGTCGGTGCCCACGCGCCGCATCCTCGCAGAGGGGGCGCGTCCGATGCCGCCAATCCGGTCGCGAGGTGGATGGTCGCCTGGTAGGTCACGTTGCCGCTATGCACCTGTACTCCGGTCGTTTACGAACGGCGGTCCGCATCAAGGTCGGCGGCGGGCTGGCTCAACCCGACTCCGCCGCCGCTCCGCTGCCCGATGCGATCGGCGACGGCCTGGAGGGAGTCGGGCATGGCGTGGGCGTAGATCCGCATCAGCATGTCGGGACTGTGGCCGAGGATGTCAGCCACGGCACGGAGCTCGCCCACGTCTTTGGCTTGTCGCACCATGTGCGTCGCCGCGTTCAATGCTGCGATAGTGCCTGTGGCGCGCGAGCCGATTCTCATCGCGGGTGGCGGCATTGGCGGGCTCTGTGCCGCGATCGGACTCCAGGCCAAGGGCCGCCAGGTGGTTGTTCTCGAGCGCCGCGAGGAGTTGCGCGAGGTCGGTGCCGGGCTCACGTTGTTCCCCAACGCGCTGGCGGCGCTCGATCGCCTAGGCGTCGGGGCCGCCGTCCGGGCGCTGAGCGTGCCCGTGGGTGATGGTGGCGTCCGTTCGCCGAGCGGTCGATGGTTGCTTCGCCAGTCGGCGGATCGCGTTACCGCGTCGTTAGGTGAGCCCGTTGTGTGCGTGCATCGCGCCGAGTTGCTGTCGGTGTTAGCGAAGGCGGCTGATCGTTCCGATGTTCGCCTCGGCGCAGAGGTCGCCGCCTATCGCCAAGACGACCGTGGCGTGACCGTTGAGACCTCTGACGGCGAGACGTTAGAAGGCGGCGCATTGGTCGGAGCCGATGGCGTGCACTCGGTGGTTGCCAGGACGATGCATCCTGGAATGTCCTCCGCCTACACCGGCTGCACAGCGTGGCGTGCGATCACCGATCTGCCGTCATCGCTGGCCTCCGGGCACCTCGGCTTCGAGACCTGGGGCGTGGGCGGTGCGTTCGGCATCGTGCCGGTCGGTGAGCAGCGCGTGTACTGGTTCGCTACCGCGAACCGTCCAGAGGCAGAGCGCGCAGTTGGTCGTGAGTACGACGAGGTCCTGAGGCGGTTCGGGGCTTGGCATGAGCCGATTGGCGCGGTGCTCGAAGCGACGGATCCGACTGGGATCATCCGCCAAGACATGTACGACCGAGCGCCTCTTAGTAGCTGGACGGCCGGGAGGGTCTGCGTCCTCGGCGACGCGGCGCACCCGATGAGGCCCAATCTCGGACAAGGCGCCTGTCAGGCCATCGAAGACTCGGTGGCACTGTCGGACTGCGTCGGGACATTCGACAACGTGATCGACGCGCTGAGGGCCTACGAGCAGCGACGTCGGCGCTCGGCCAACCGTGTGGCAGCGCTCTCGCGGTCCGCCGGCCGAGTCGTCCAACTCCGCCGGCCGCTCGCCTGTCACATTCGCAACACGGCGTTGCGGATGATCCCGTCGTCGCTTCTCATCAGCCGCATCCGCTCGATCGCCGCATCCCCCGAGGTGTGAACTCCAGCCTCCCTCACCAACTGCGGCTGGGCGCACCCTTACCGGGTGGATGCGCCTTGGGCGAGTTCGCCAACGAGGGTGCTCAGAGCCCGCGGGGGCGGTGCTCAAGTATCGCTAGGACGGCCCTGCTCTCCATGTGCCGGTAGGTGACAGTCCCTCGGGCCGGTGCGTGCAGCTAGCCGGAGTTCGTCATGCGGATCCACTCACCTGGGCTAGGTCGGCCGCGCCCATCCGATGATGCCGGGTACGTGCTATCGCCCTCCAGCCGAGTTGGTAGATGCCGCTCGGCTGCGTCACAGCTGCCGTCGGCGTCAATGTTCTCGGTCAGCAGTTTCGGTCCCGCGACGTGCGCAACCAGCATCTCTGTCAGCGGCCCCGGGAAGACTCGAACTTCCGCACACGGTTTAGGAAGTGGTTGCGCTTCTTTAGAACTCAACCAACATGCTGGGCACGAAAGTCTCCGCTGTGGGTCGAGAGGTCGAGGATTGGATCGAGCAAGCGCGGGTAGCGACTCGACATGTTTGCGTCGTCGCGCTCCAGCGTGTCGGCCAGGTAGCGCTCGGACGCGGCGCACGCAGTGTTATGAGCGTGATTGGCAATAGGGCTCGCCTCAGCAGCAGGTGTCGCCCCGCCACGCCTCGCTGCCTTCGCGCACGGCGAGGACAGCGATGCCGCAGGCGGCGACGGGGTCGGCCCACCACCAGCCGAGGACTGCGTTGAGTCCGAGGCCGACCAGGACAATGGCGGAAAGGTACGAGCAGAAGAGCGTTTCGGCCGAGTCGGCGAGCAGGACCGAATTCCCGAGCTGCTGCGCGGTCCTTCGCTTGGCCATGCCGAGCACGGGCATCACGACCAATGAGGAGGTGGCCACGACGATTCCAAGGATCGATTCGCGCGGCCGCTCGCCGAGGATGAGTTCGCGACCGGCGCTCGCCGCGACGTAGACGGCGAGGGCGAAGAACGTCAGCGCGATCAGGCGAAGCGCCCGGCGCTCGCGCTCTTCGTCGGCACCCTTGAGCTGCCACACCACGACGCCGGCTGCGCCGACCTCGATGAACGAGTCGAGCCCGAACACGACGAGGGCGATCGATCCGGCGGCGACACCGGCACCAATCGCGACAATCCCTTCGACGATGTTCCAGCCGATCGTGAGGTATTCGAGCCTGAGCCCTCGGCGAGTCGACGCCACCAGGGTTGAGTTAGTCATGCATGTCACCCTCGTGACTCGCATGGGTACTGGGCTCCAGCTGCAGGGTGGAGTGCTCGACGTCGAAGTGGCCGGCGAGGCAGTCCTGGAGGTGGTCGAGCACGCGTGCCGCGTCACCGCGCGAGATGCAGCCGTCGTCGATCACGACGTGGGCGGTCAACGCGGGCAAGTTCGACGTCAGCGTCCACGCATGAAGATCGTGTACCGACAAGACCTCAGGCAGTTCGAGCAAGTGCTGGCGGACCTCCTCAAGGTCGACGGCTTCGGGCGTGCCTTCGAGCAGCACGCGCCCGGAGGCGGAGAGAAGACTCCACGCGGCGCGCAGCATTAGCAACACGACCGCGATGCTGGCGATGGCGTCGGCCCGGCGGTAGCCGGTGACCAGGATGACTACGCCGGCGATTGTCGTGCCGATAAAGGCGTAGAGATCGGTGACAATGTGCTGGAACGCGCCCTCGACGTTGAGCGACTGGCGGTTCGCCCGGGCGAGCACCCACGTGGCGGCCACGTTCACTGCGACGCCGACGCCGGCCACGATCAGAAGCGCGAGGCCCTCGACCGGCGGCGGGTGGATGAGCCGCGGAATAGCTTCGAACAGAACCAGCAGCGCGACGACCAGCAGGGTCACGCCGTTGATGGCGGCGGCGAGGATCTCAGCCCGCTTGAGCCCGTAGGTCCAGCGGAGGCTGGCCGGACGCACGGCCAGATACGTGGCCCAGATCGACGCCCCGATGGCCCCGGCGTCGGTGAGCATGTGACCGGCGTCGGCCAGCAACGCGAGCGAGCCCGAGATGAAGGCGACCGCCACCTCGAAGACCATGAAACCGACAATGAGACCGAGCGCGATGAACAGATAGCGCCGATCGGCGCCGCCCTCCTCGACGCCGTGACTATGGCCGGGGTGACTCACGACGCTGCGTCGGCCGACTCACGACGCGTGGCGCACATGTTCGAGCGCCACATCGAGCAGCAGGCGAACGTGGCCGTCGCAGAGGGAGTAGTAAGCCATGCGCCCGGCGCGGCGCACCTTTACAACGCGGTGAGCGCGCAGCAAGCGCAGCGCGTGGGATGTCGCTGACTCCCCCATCCCGGCGGACGCGGCCAGGTCGCAAACACACAGCTCGCCACCTTCCAGCAGGCTCATGAGGAGGCGCAGCCGGTTGGCGTCTGCCAGCAGTCCGAACACGCCGTCGGCCAACTCGTCGACGACCTCAGCAGCGGGCAACGACGCCTTGACCGTATCCACGCGGGCGGGATCGACAAGTCGTACTTCGCACTCGTCGAGCGAGCTCGTGCCTGCGGATGCCTTAACGTCTGATCGCATGTTCATATATTGCTTCGGACGTCGACGCGGGATCAAGATCAGTGGAGGATTACTCCGTTGTCGAGAACCTTGGTCAGGCTCGGCTGGCTACGACAAGGACATGCCCGCAGTAAGGCTGTAGCTCGATGGTGATCGAAGCTTCGAGTACGACAGCCCGCGCCGCAGCCTCGCCGAGCTCCGCTTCGAGCGTCTCCTGCGCGGCGAGGACCGCGCCGAATCCCGCCGTCACCTGCTCCCGCCAGCCCGGTAGTTGGTCATAGCTCAAGACCTCGAAACCGGCGCGTTCGAGGAGCGGCCGATAATCGCCCACCGGATCGTCCCAAACCGACAGCCCGGCAATACGGCCGGCGTCGAGTTCGAACGCGACGAAGGCGAGCCGGCCGCCGGGCCTGATCACGCGAGCAGCCTCGCCGAACGCAGCCAGCTTGTCTGCGCGTACTGGATCGCGTCGACCGACATCGCCGCGTCGATAGCGCCGTCCTCGAAGCCAGTCGCCTCAAAGGTTCCCTGGCGAAACGTGGCCCTGCCCGTCAATCCGAGTGCGGCGACGCGTTCGCCGGCGCGCTGAACGGCCGTAGCCGACAAGTCGATCTCGATCAGGTCTGCGCCGGCTTGCTGAGCCACCCACAGGCCGGTCCCTCCTGCGTCGCACGCCAGGTTGGCGAAGACCGAACCAGCAGCGAGGTCCAAGGCGTCGCGCAGGGACGCCAGCTCGGCCAGGCGGAGGAAGCTGATGTGCGCAAAACGTTCGGGAAAGTCGGATCCGGTTACGTGCTCGGGCCAGATCGCCCGCAAGGTTGGGCTGTCACCCCAGCTCGCGTAGAACGAGTCGTAGCCACTCGCGACCAAGCCCTGGGGTTCGCCCACGCGCGGACTTCAGGTCGCGCGCAGGGGCGGACCTGCCCGGCAGGCCTAACAACTAGCGTGAAGACCGGCGTGAAGAAGGCACTCATCATCTTGCTCGTGGCCACGATCGTGCTCACCGGCATCCCGCTGTTCGTAGGGATGGCCGGCATGGGCAACTGTCATGACTGCGGTCCGGCGATCATGGGAGCGACCGGCTGCGCCGGCATCCTTGTCAGCACCGCAATGTTCATCGCGATGCTCGTCGTCGTGTTTCGGCCACGACGCGTCCGGATGTTGCAGTTGCTCGTCGCCGATTCGCTCTACAGACCACCCCGCCTGGGATAGCGCGCTCGCGCGCGCCTCGGAACCGGTTCCGCGTCGTCCGAGCGCGGGCTTCCGTCGCCGTCCCATTCGAAAGGTGGTCGTGGTGCGTCTTGCCGTACGTCGCGGCGTGTATCGATGCCGATAGTCCTGCTGCCCCTGGGCGCGTTCGTGGCTGGGCTGATCTCGTTCAGTTCGCCGTGCTGCCTGCCTCTCATTCCCGGCTATCTGTCCTACGTGTCGGCCCTGCCGGTCGCCGAGCTCGGAGAGCGTCAGGCCCGCAGCGTGGTGTTTCGCGCCTCGTTGCTCTTCGTAGCTGGCTTCGGACTGGTCTTCACCGCGTTGGGAGTGGCGTCGGGGCTGCTCGGCTCGCTGGTGGCTCGGCATCTGCCGACGATCATCCGGGTCGCCGGCGTCGGCATCATCGTCCTCGGCCTGGTCACCCTCGGGGCGCTGCGGTTCCGATGGCTGATGGGCGAGCGCCGCCTCGATCTGGCCCGCGTCCCACGCGGGCCGGCGTGGGCGCTGCCGTTGGGGATGGCCTTCGCCGCCGGGTGGACGCCGTGCATCGGGCCGATCCTTGCGACGATCCTGGCCACGGCAGCGGCGAGCGGCACGGCGTGGTGGGGCGCGATCCTGTTGCTTTTCTACTCGGCCGGCCTCGGCCTGCCGTTCGTAGCGCTGGCACTCGGTTTCTCCCGGGCCCGGGGCTCGCTCGACTTTCTGCGGCGACACGGCCGCCATGTCGAAGCCATCGGGGGCGTGCTCATGATCGCGGTCGGGGTGCTGTTCGTGAGGGGCGTGTGGAAGGAACTGTTCCTTCCGCTCCAGCGCGAGTTCGCCAAGCTTGGCTGGCCGCCGGTATGACCGACGATGCGGTGCAAGTGACGGACGTGCAGCCTGGTCGCCCACGGCGGCGAGCGATGTGGACCGCGCTCGCGGTTGGAGGTCTGCTCGCCGCGTTCATCCTCGTGTTGGCGACCCGTCCTGCGGCGGAGACCGTCAAGGCGCACTCGCCGCTCCTCGGTAAGCCGGCCCCCGAGTTGGCCGGCACCACCATCGACGGTCAACACATACGCCTCGGTAACTACGAGGGGCGGTGGGTGCTGGTGAACTTCTTCGCGACGTGGTGCATCCCATGCCGCAAGGAGCACCCCGAGCTGATCCGCTTCGCGACGAGGCACGCCGCGGTGGGTGACGCGGCGGTCGTGGCGGTGATCTTCGACGACAGCAGCGACGCGGTACGCGAGTTCCGCCGCGACCACGGCGGGGACTGGCCGATGGTCCTGGACCGGGACGGCGCGATCGCCGTTGACTTCGGCGTCTCCGGCGTTCCCGAGTCGTTCCTTATCTCGCCCGACGGCTTCGTGGTTTCCAAGCTGCTCGGCGGCGTCACCGGCGACCGTCTCGAACAACTCTTGTCTGATGCAAAGGCTCAGACATCTCACTCATGAAACGAAAGGACATCGATTAATGCGAACCCTGGTGAGCTTCCTGCCGCTGCTCGGTTGTGGAGCCATGGTGCTGATCTGCATGCTGATGATGGGCGGCGGCATGCGCCGTCGATCCGCCGACCCGACCGAAGCACCGCCGGAGAAGAGTTCGGAGCTGCACGCCGAGGTGCGCGAGCTGCGCGCCGAGGTTGAGCGGCTGCGTGCCCAGCGCGCCGAGGGTGCCGCGGCGACACCGCTGGAGGCTGACCGTGGCTAAGCAGACGCAGCGAC
Organism: Actinomycetota bacterium; assembly: GCA_013816725.1. Lineage (GTDB taxonomy): Bacteria > Actinomycetota > Acidimicrobiia > Acidimicrobiales > JACDEA01 > JACDEA01. The sequence continues at coordinate 39,167 of JACDEA010000001.1, read as the reverse complement.
GGCGTAAGCCCGTCCGCAAACCGGCGGGCCGCTCGCCCGGCCCTCGGACGCAGACGCGCGCAACGAGGCGGCCCGCGCCGACGAAGTCGAAGAACTCGAGGCTTGCCGGCTTGCTCGTGCTCGGCGTCGTGCTCGTTGCGGTCGGGCTGCTCGTCGCAAAGGTGAGCCAGCGGGGGACGAGCAACGCCCGCTCAGGGCCGACTGCGCCCTTCGTCGGGGGTGACTTGCACTCGCTGGTGGCCGACCCGGCGACGCCGGGCCGCCTGTATGTCGGCGGCCACCAGGGCGTCGCTATCTCCACCGACAGCGCCCACACGTGGCGACCGGTCCACTCGTTGGACAATGCCGATGCGATGGGTTGGGCCTTCGTTGGCGGGACGATCTGGCAGGGGGGTCATCCAGGTGTGCACCGGTCCAGCGACGGGCTGAACTTCAACGGCTCGAACGCGCACCTGTTGGCGACCGACATCCACTCGCTCGGCGCGGGCAAGGGAGTCGTCTACGCCGGCTCGCCACGCATCGGTGTCATGGCCTCGACCGACAACGGCGCGACCTGGGACGTCCGCAGCAGCGAAGCCGGCCGCAGCTTCATGGGCCAGATCCTCGTCGATCCCGCCGACGACAATCACGTGGTGGCGCCGGATATGTCGGCCGGGGCGGTGGAGAGTCGCGACGGCGGGCGGAGCTGGCACCGACTCGGTGATCTTCCCGGTGCGATGTGGGTGAGCTGGGTTGCCAGCGATCCGGCCAAGTTGATCGTGTCGGGACCGGGCAAGGCGCGGCTCAGCACCGACGGTGGCGCGCACTTCAACGCGCTTTCGGTGCCGACCGGGGCGTCGGTGGTCGAAGCCAGCCCCACCGATGCCAACCTGCTGTTCGCGGCGCGCTTGAGCGGGACGCATGCGACTGTTTGGGTCAGTCGCGACGCCGGGCAGCATTGGCAGCGCCCGTGAGGCGATCACGTCGGCGTATCGCGTCGACCGTGATAGCCGTAGCTGCACTTGCCGCGTGTGGTCACGCGCGGGCTGACCCGGCCAACTCCGGACCGTACGGTGCCGCCTACGCGGGGATCTGCAACGCGATTAGCGCCGCTAAGGCGGACAACGCGGGGCGGGCGCGGACGATCTTCTTCAACGTGTCCCATCAACGCATCCACGAACTGGCCGCGGCGACCGAGCCGGTCGAGCGGGGCATCGCCGCCCGGCTGCTCGAAGCCAAGCAGCGCGTGGAAGCCGAGTTCCTGGCAGCGAAACCGAATACGACGTTGCGCGCCGACCTCGTCCGCCTGGGCGTTGCCATGGCCAAGGCGATGACGGTCACCGCCCATGTCCACCCACCGACGTGTCCGAACTGAGGCCCGCATGAACCAAGTCAACTCTCCGCCACCGCGACGAGTTCGACTCATCGCCGGCGTTGCCGCCCTCGCCGTCCTGGCGGCCGCCTGCGGGTCCGGGAAATCGACCCCGTCGGCGACGACCACTTCGCGTCGCGGCACCGCCGATCAGATCGCCGCCAGTGTCGCCAGCTACGAGTTGATCGCCGGACGACCCCAGCGCTTTATCGTGGGTGTGCTGCGCGCCGACCGGCAACGGCTCGTCAGCTTCGGCACCGTCGAGATGGCCTTCGCCTACATGGGCACCAAGGACGCGCCGGTAACCAAGGCGTCGTCCAGCTTCCAAGCGGTCGGCCGGTTCTTGCCGATCCCCGGCCAGCACGTCGACCCCAACACGCCGGGGCCGAACTTCGTCGAGGGCTCACAGGGCACCGGCGTCTACGGCGCCGAACCGGTGACCTTCGACCGGGCCGGGTTCTGGCGGGTGCGGGTCACGGCGGCCATCGCCGGACGCACTTACAACGCCGACGGCGACTTCGAGGTCGTGGAGCACAACGTGATCCCGGCACCGGGCGACGCGGCGCCGAAGACCGAGAACGCGGTCGCTGGCGCGGCAGGGGTCGATCCCCGCTCCATCGACTCGCGGGCCGATGCCACCACGCCGATCCCCGACGCCGAGCTGCACACGACATCGATCGCGGCAGCGATCGCCGCGCATCGGCCGCTGATGGTCGTCGTGTCGACGCCGACCTACTGCGTCAGCCGGTTCTGCGGCCCCATCACCGACAGCGTCGAAGCCCTCGCCAAGCGGTATGGCACGCGGATGGCCTTCGTGCACCTCGAAGTGTGGAAGAGCTTCGACGCCGGCGCCATCAACGCCGCCGCTGGGCAGTGGATCTACCCGACGGGTACCGGCGACGCCCGCGAGCCCTGGGCCTTCACGGTCGGCACCGACGGCGTCATCAAGGCTCGCTTCGACAACGTCGCGACCGACGACGAACTCCAAAAGGCGGTCACTGATCTGGTGGGACCATGATTGGAAACCCATGAGCGCCAAAGGCAAGGTTCACCATCCGCTGTTCGCCCGCTTCTACAAGCGGTTCGCCGCCGCGGCGATGGCCAAGGGCGAGGACGCCTATCGACGACGGATGCTCGGAGGCGTGTCGGGGCGTGTCATCGAGGTCGGTGCCGGCCACGGGCTGAACTTCCCGTTCTATCCGGCCGCCGTCACCGAGGTGCTCGCGGTCGAGCCGGAGTCGATCCTGCGTCAAGGGGCCGAGCAGGCCGCGGCCGCCGCTCCGGTTCCGGTACACGTCATCGACGGCCTCGCCGACCAGTTGCCGGCCGAGACCGAATCCTTCGATGTTGGCGTCGCCTCGCTCGTGCTGTGCTCGGTCGATGACCAGCGAGCCGCGCTTGCCGAACTGCACCGCGTGATCCGCCCTGGCGGCGAACTCCGTTTCTACGAACACGTCCTCGCCCAGACGTCCCGCTTCGCTCGACGCCAACACCGGGTTGATCCGATCTGGACCCGGTTCGCCGGGGGCTGTCACATCGATCGCGACACTGCGGCGGGTATCGAAGCGGCCGGCTTCGAAATCGAGGAGATCGACCGGTTCTTGTTCTCGACATCGATGCTCGACAAGCTGGCGTCGCCCCAGATGCTGGGTCGAGCGCGCCGTGCGTAAACGCAGCTCGACCCGAGATAATCACCCAAGGTCACGAAATCCTTCCCACGCTCTTCCCAATTACGACGGTGAATCGCGGGCCATCGGCGGTCACTGCAGCCAATCGAGTCGTGACATAAACCCTGGTCTTGGCAATGGTCACCCTGTGTTTTCGCTTGCGCCCCCGCCAGGATTCGAACCTGGGCACACGGTTTAGGAACCAGTTCGGGGGTGTGCCGTTGAGCGCATCCAGCGCAAAGAAGCACGTTGCGCGCACGGGTTAACTCAATGGGTTCTGTCGAAAGCAGCGAGTTTCGTTGACGAGACGGGCAGTTTGATGGGCAACTCCTGCGTCGTCCTCACGGCGAAAGTTGGGGTGGCCTTTCCCTACGAGGCCGCCAGCCCAGATCGTCGCCGCCCTGCGCTTGCCGCCTATTCAGCTGTTGCCGTGTCGTTCCTTTCATCTAGAGCGCGCACGACTCGCTGAACAAAGTCGTCCTGTTCCGGCGTCAGGCGGAGTTCGCGCTCACCGGCGTAGGACGCAGCGCTCACCGGCGTGCCGAGGCTCCGACGAAGTGCGGGGCCGACGACTTTCGTCTGAAGCCCGAGCCTGTCGGCCCACGCAGCGATCTTCTCTGCGTCCTCGCTGTCGATCGTGCGCTCGCCTCGTTCGATGGCGCGGATGACTTCCGGCTCGATGTGCACGATGGTCCCAAGCTCTTCGGGAGCCTGGTTCTGCTCGCGTCGGCTGTTGAATAGCAGGACCTCGAGTGTCGAGAGTGAGAAAGCGATCTGGCGGGTTCCCCGCTTGGCGGCGTCGACGAATCGAGCGCGCGTTGCTGGCTCGAGCGACTGACCAGCGGCGAGGATCGCTTCCACCTCGTCCTGCACATCGCCGGGAAAGAGACCGAGCCCAATCTCTGAGATCAGCTCTCCTAGCTGGTCCTCGGGCGTGGGGTTCACGTCAGGTGCCCCTCCATCGTTGGTCATTAGTTCATCTCCTCATCGAGGTGGTGAAGCGCGGCCTCGCCTCGGGCCTCGTCCCGCAAACGCTTGCGGGCTCGGCTGTGCCGCTGTCGTGCAGTCGCCTCGTTGATAGTTAGTCGCTGCGCTATCTCGCAATAGTCGAGGCGCTCAGCGTCACGGAGCGCGAGCACGACCTGGTCGTCATGGCTCAGCCGCGCGATCGCGCGATGCAGTGCGTCGGTGATGGCCGGGTCGGGCGGCGTTGTGTCGATGGTTGGCTCGGCCAGCTCCGGCGCGAGCTCGCTGGTCGGCGGAGTTGAGCGACGCCATGCGAGGGTCTTGTACCGAACCTGCGTGCGGAACCAAGACCGGAGCGTCCCCTTCGCAGGGTCGAAGCTTCGCATTGCTCGCACGCCTGCCTCGATCGCCAACTCGACGATGTGCTCCCGGTCGGCGTCGGACAGATCGGGAGCGTGGCCGCGGGCGTAGCCGAGCAGCCGCTCGCCGTAGAAGCTGACTAGGAACGGCCCTGCGCTTGGGTCGCCCCGCTTCGCCTTGTCCACCAATTCCGCTTCGAGGTCGTCGTCCACGTGCACCTCCAACCCTCTACGCGGCCGCGTGACAGGCGCGAGGATCGAGGCTCACGTTGGCTGCGCCAAGAGCCGCTCGTCGGCGGTGTACCGGGCGACACTGTCGACGAGCGGCTGGTCGGGCAGGTCACGGTCACCCACCTCGTCCTCGTCGGGCCGCCAGGTCCATAGAGCGCCGGGCACTCTCCACGCGAGAACGTGCATGTCTCGGCTGTGGTCAGTGGCGTCGATCACCGCCTCGGCGACGACCGCATAAGCACGTTGCTCCCGTTCGTCCTTGCGGATCGCCTCCACGACCCAGATCCACCGCGGCAGCGGAAGGCGACGGTAGAGGGCCGCGGCTTCGGGGACAAAGCCGCGCTCGACCAGGCTGGCCTTGAACTGATTCGAACGCACCACCGTCGAGCGGAAGCTGACGGCGCGGTTGGTTGGGTCGGCCGTCTCGGCCACGAGGTCTTGTGCCGCCGGATGTGGAGAATGGCTTGCCGTTTCGAGAATCTGCTCGCTACCCAGACTCTCCGCGATCTCACCGGGGACAAAGACCTTCGATGGCAGCGGAACGATCAGCCATTCCCACTTTCCGTGAAGGTCGTGGGCGAAGTCCTCGACAACCTGGTACGGACCGATCTCATCATCCTGACGGATGAAGTGGATGCGTTCGTCCTTGGTGCCGGCATCGACGCGCCGATATCCGACGAGCGTGAAGGCGTGATGGCCCCCCGCTGCCACTATCACCGGCATACCCGAGTTGAGGTAGCGACAAGCGACACCGGGAATCTTCTCGCCCGCAGGAAGGTCGGTGGTCTCCTTGCATTTGTAAACGAGAGCAGGCAGACCGAGCGCCCTACATCCTGCCGCTAACTGTTCCACTGTGAGGCCGCTCGACGGCGCTGGCCGGCCGAGTCCAAGATCAGTTGGGATTAGCTCAGCGACCTCCGCTGCAGTGCAGCGGGCGCGGCCATACGCCAGGTGGTGATGCTGCGCGACGACCCAGAGGGCCATGTGTGCGCAGACGCCGAGCTGTGCGTCCTGAGCCATGAAAGGCGCCGCGCGGATGGACATCGGCGCGCCGAAGACGTTCACGTGCTCTCGTGTGATGCAGGTGACGTCCTTCACGAGATCGTCGTGCGCGGCCAGCGCCACTCGCCCGACCCGTGCACCCGGCAGCGGTCGCATCACGACGAAACCGAGGTACGAAGCGTCTAGGGAGGTGAAGTCGAGGCTTCGCTCTGGGTCGCGCCATTCGTCCGGCGGTGGCGAGGAGAAGAAGTGAAGCCGGTGGGCGACCGACGGGTAGCGCCGGAACGTCGTGGAGTAGAAGCGGCTGTGTTCGCTGCGGTAGTCGGGATCGAGGTATCGGAACTCGATCACCGCGGTCTGGGCCCCTAGCGAGTACGCCTGGCCGAGCGCCTCGTGGACGACGGCGGGTCTCGTCCCTTCGTAGTAGCGAGCCAAACCCAGGAGCACGCCCTCCGGTCGAAGGTCGACGATCTGGGCGGGCTCGGGGTTGGCTGGCGTCCAGTCGGAGAACCTCATGCGGCTGACCTGTTAACCGACGTAGGCGGTGTGGCCCTCCTTGGCCGCCCGAAGGCGCGCCTCGTCGACACTCTCCATCTTGCGGAGCACTCGCTCTCGAGCTGCGTCCGATAGCCGCGCCTCTGGGACGTTGCGCGCTGGCCGAAAGCGAAATCCGCTGTCTAGCGGCTCCCCAGGAAGGACATTGGCGCCTTCGTCGGATGCGGCAGTCGAGTCGTCCATCGCCAAGAGCGTAGACATCAGCCCGATCCCCTGCGCGGTTCTGCCTGCCGACGTGGCAGCCGACGGGCGTCGCCGAGGCCGGTGATGCCGCCCGGTCGGCACACGTAGCAGCCGTGCTGGCCTGTCGCATCAGCCGTTGTCACGGACCGAGCCTCAGCGCGGTAGAGGAGACGCCGCGGGGATTCTGCGAAGAGACCAAGTAGCTCATTCAGCACTTCGACGACCGCTAGAGACGCGATCACGCCGTTCAAAGCGATGACTGAAGGAGCGGGCTCACTACTACCGCGGAGGTAGCCGCGCTTCTCTTCCTCGTCCCGCTGAGCATCGCTCAGGAACTCCTCGCGCACCAACGCCGAATCGAGCACGTTCATGCAATGAAGGCAAGGTGCGCCGGGCCGCACAATGCGAACGCCGCCACCGGCGCGCGTTGATCCCTGCGAGCTTTGTACCTCCACGCCGAGGTCGATGAGTGTCACCAGGTACTGGGCGGCCAACTCGGTCAGCAGCGCCCGTGATCCGTGGCCGTCGGTGCAGCACACAATCAGGTCTTTGGAGGCGAGAACGTCAGCATCGAGGTCGAGCACCGAATGGACGATGGGCTCGACGACGATCTCCGGGCGGATACCCGCAGCAGCTAATGCAAGCACCTCCACCTTGGGGCGGCCGACATCGTTCGCCGTCGCTCCGACGAGCCGTCCGAGGTTGCTTGCTTCGACGACGTCGGGATCGACAAGCGCAAGCCGCCCGATGCCGAGGTGGGCGAGTTGTATCGCCACATGCGAACCGGTCCCGCCGACTCCCACGACCGCGACCGATGCATCACGGAGCCGGCGTTGACCTGCCGTCCCCCACACCAGGAGCTGGCGTGCGCTCGGCTCGTCGCCCGAGCCGGGTTCCGTGTTGCGACCGCTCTCGATCAACCGTCCCGCGACGCGCACACGCAGAGGCGACGATTCTCCTTCAACCCAGATGCGAGCGTCGTAGCCATCGGGACCGAGAATGAGCGCTCCCGAAGGACGACCAGCGAGGCGCCCGGGGAGAACACGACCGCAGAGGTCGAGTTCGGTGTCGAGATCGATCCGTGACGCCATCACGAAGCCGGGGAAGGGATGTGAGTGGCACACGACAACAGTGCAGCCGTCGGCTCGCGCATGCTTGGTCACACGGGCGAGGGTGAGCGGCGAGACATCAAGGTGCAGGCGTCCGGACGAGGCCTCAAGGTCGGCGTCCGTCAGCAGGACCACTCGACGACAGAGCAGGAGCTCGCGTTGCGAGCCAGCGGAGCTGCAAATGAGGACCGCAGCATGCTCGTCGTCATCGGCGAGCAGGTGACGTCGGAGTTGGTCGAACTGCACGTCGGTGAATCGGAGCTCAGCGGGCATCAGCGAATCTCCTGAGAACGAAGCGGGCGTAGGTCGAAATGTTGTCCGTCGCCGGACGCCAACTGGCGAGGTGCCACGAAAACCAGAGCGCCTCGGTTTGGGTGTGCGGGATCTGCTGGACGCCGCTGTTTGACGGCATCGCTCCGGACGCGAGACGGAGGTCCACCGAAGCCCAGAAGCAGTCGGGTTGTGCGGCGGGGTAGCCGACCGGAAGGACGAAGCTGATCGGCGTGGCTCCAGCTGACCACCCAGGAGGGAGCTTCACGGCGGGGATCGTGATCAGCGACAACCCGTCGGGTCCGTCGCGCGCCGTGGCGTCGGCGAACTGATCCGCTAGAGCGTCCCACTCGCCGGGACGCAGCGCACTCAACCGAAGGTGCCGACAGGAACGTCATAGAACTTCATGCCAGACCGAAGCTCAATTGGTTCCTCGGGTCCGATCGGCCGGTCGTCACCAGGACCGGGGACCTCGAGAAACAGGTGGTTCCCGGCGGGTAGGCCCGCCATGGCGAGGATCTCGGCGCCTGTCATGGTCGGCTCAGGCGCGAAGAACGGCTGGTCGTTGACGAACACCCTGATGCGGTTGCGACTCTCGGTCGTTGCGGGTGTGGTTGCTTCGCTCATGTGACTCCTCGGGTTCGGATCTCTTCACTACCGATACGCGGCGGTGTGACGCGACCCAGTGGCGCCGCGGCGCTGTGATTGATCGTCGACAGCCGCAGCGTTGAGGCTCACGCGTCAACGCACCTCTGGTGACCGCTCCTGACGCACTTCGTCACCGCTACCAAGATCACCGTCACCGTGACCCAACCGCTGATGCCTCTGACCTGCGACGTTGAGGTTCTTGCTGAGCCGGTCAGCGCCAATCAACGGGATGGTCACGGTTGCGTCGGCTATCGCGCTGAGGATTCCGCTGAGGGTGCCGGCGCATCGTTCACGCAGCTCTGATCGCCGCACCAGAACCGGGACTCGCGATCGGGACCGCACACTGCGACCGGGAGGGTGACCGGGACCGTGATTTGGATGACGACCGCAGGGCCGCACACGCCCACCGAGCTTGACTTTCGGGAGGAGGTGCCGTGGAAAGACACCACTGCGCCCCGTTGAAGCCGGTCGCCGGCGAGCAGCACTGGCCCGGCCCGCAGCAGTCGCCGCTTGTGTACACGGTCGGCGAGGTGGCGGTGCGCCTGAAAGTCTCGGCCGGCACCGTCCGCAACATGATCGATCACGGACAGCTCTACGCCCTGCGGCTCAACGTCCGCCGCATCGTGATTCCCAAGTGGGCGGTCGATGACCTCGTTGGTCGGCCCTCCGCGATAACTCCGCTCCCGACGTGCCGCGAGCAAGGCCCGACCCGAACGCGCCCAGGCGATGCGCCCGCATCCACCGTCACTCGCACTGCCCGGTGACCGTCCTCCCGCTCGCCGTTGACAAGCGTTCAAAGACTTGCAGGTTCCGCCTGGGGCGGAACCTGCTGAGGCGGTCACCGTGCTGAGCATCGGCCGGCTGCGGCCGGGCGGAGCCGAGTACTACGTCGGCGAGATCGCGACGTCAGCCGAGGACTACTACCTCGGCCACGGCGAAGCCCCCGGACGATGGGTCGGCTCGCTCGCCGCCGACCTCGGTCTCGAGGGCCAGGTCGACCCTGACCACTTCCGTCGGTTGCTCGAGGGCCGCCACCCGTTCACCGGCGAGCAACTCGTCGGCGGTCATCGGTCGGATGCCGCCGAGCCGTACGTGTCCGATGGTCGCGACGGCTGGCTCTCGACGATCGAGGCGGGATCGCAGCTCCGATGCTCCGAGCGCTACGTCCGTCGCCTGCTCCGGCACGGGGTCCTCGCAGCGGAAAAGGCGGTCTCCGAGGCGACCGGCCGCATTGGCTGGCGGGTTCGCCGCAGCGAGCTCAACCGATACGCCGCCGAGCATCACCGGCCGAAGTCGCGGCCGGGCTTCGACGTCACCCTGCGACCACCCAAGAGCGTGTCGGTCCTCTGGGCCCTCGGCGACGAGCACCAGCGCGCGCTCATCCGGGACGCGCACCGCGAGGCGGTCGACGAGGTCGTCCGCTACCTCGAAGGCCAGGCGATCTTCGCCCGGTCGAAGGGCGACCGAGTACTCACCCGCGGACTGGTCGCTGCGGCCTTCGACCATCGCACCAGCCGAGCTGGCGACCCGCTCCTGCACACCCACGTCGTCGTCACGAACCTCACCTTCACCGCGCTGGACACCTGGCGCGCCCTCGATGGGCGACCGCTCTACGACCACGCGCTGTCGGGTGGTCACCTCTACCAGGCCCACCTTCGTCATCTGCTGAGCCAGCGCCTCGGCGTCAGATGGAGTCCGGTCCACAACGGCTGGGCGGAGATCGTCGGCGTCCCGAACGACGTGATCACCGAGTTCAGTCAGCGCCGCGACGAGATCGAGGCGCTGCTCGCCGAGTCGGGCTACAGCTCGGCGCGCGCTCGGCAGGCTGCGACGCTCGCCAGTCGGGCGGCCAAGGACTACGGCGTCGCGCCCGACATCCTGGTCCGCCAGTGGCGCGACCGAGCAACCGAGGCGGGCTTCGACGATGACGCCGTGCAAGCGTGCTTCGGCCACGAGTCCCCGACGCCGTTCACCCGCGAGGAGGTCGAGGCTGCCCTCGACCGCGCCGGCGGGTCGAGAGGTGTGACCGAGCAGAGGTCCACGTTCACCAGACGCGACGCCATCAAGTGGCTCGCTAACAACTGCGCTGACCGGATGCACGCGGCCGAGATCGAGCGCGCCGCCGATCGATTCCTCGGCTCAGGCCGAGTCGTGCCGTTGCTCCCGACCGGAGGTCACCGGCGCCAGCACGCGATCGGGAGCGAAGGAACCGTCGTCAGAACGGCTGGGCTCGCGCTGTTCAGCACGCCCGAGCTGCTCGCCATCGAAGAGCACGTTCTGACCGTGGCTGCAGAGGGAGCCGGCTATCACGCACCGACCGCCGACGGCCACCACATCGACGCAGCCCTCGCCGCGCGCCCCGAGCTGTCTGACGAACAGCGAGCGATGGTGCGCGCGGTCTGCGAGTCGACCACGACCGTGCAACCTATCGTCGGCCGACCCGGCTCAGGGAAGACCTACGCCGCCGAGGCCTGCGCAGCTGCGCTACTCGCCAGCGGTGTTTCCGTGGTGGGGTGCTCGGTCAGTGCGACGGCCGCCGCCGAACTGGAACGCTCGACCGGCGTCGCCAGCACGACGATCGCGGGGCTCCTGAACCAACTCGGCGACCCCCGCTTCGGTGGCTTCCCCGACCGTGGCGTCCTGCTCGTCGACGAGGCGTCGATGGTCGGGACCCGCGACCTCGCCCGACTGCTCGAACACGTCGCGCGCGCCCGCGGATCGCTGAAGCTCATCGGCGACCCCGACCAGCACACCGCCGTCGACACCGGCGGTGTGTTCCGCTACCTCGCCAGCCACACTCCCGATGCCGTGATGCTCGTGGAGAACAACCGTCAGGTCGAGGCCGACGAGCGCCTCGCCATCGCCGACTACCGCGAAGGTCGCATCGCCGACGCCCTCGCTCGCTACGACGACGCCGGCAAGGTCGTGCGTTGTGCCACGGCCGGCGAGTGCCATGACGCGATGGTCGCCGATTGGTATGCCGGCCGCCTCCACGGCGAGAGCGATCCGATGATCGCCGGACCGAACTCCACGCAGCGCGCCCTCAACGCACGCGCCCGCGCGCTTCTCAAGGCTGAGGGCGCGCTCAGCGGTCCACCGCTCCTCGTCGCGGGCAGCGAGTTCATGGTCGGCGACGAGGTGATCGCCCGTCGCAACGACCGAACGCTGCGCGCACCCGGTCGACGCGCTTTCGTGAAGAACGGCAGCGTGGGCACTATCACAGAGGTCGACGTCCAGAGCCGCGAGCTCCTCGTCGCGTTCGACCGGGAAGGCACTGTGAGGCTCCCGGCCAGGTACCTCGACGACGGACACCTTGAGCACGCCTACGCCCGCACCACCTACCTCGTTCAAGGTGCGACCCATCAGACCGGCCGCTACCACCCGACCGACGCGAGCCGCTTCGAGGAGGGCTACGTCGCCCTCACCCGTGCTCGCCACCAGACGCGGATCTACGTCGTCGAAGGTGAGGTCGACCTCACCGACGACACGGGCCTCCACGCCGTTGAGCCCGAGCGTCCGAGCCTCGACACCGTTGCCGACGCGATGGCCAACCGGGGATCCAAGGCAACGGCGCACGAGGTCGATCCACGTGCTGCCGCCGTCGCCCAGGTGCTGAGCACGACGACTTCGACCGACATCCGCGCCCGCATCCGCGAGCTGGAGCGAATCTTGGCCGCCAGTCCACCGTCCCGTGGCTCCGAGGTGACCGCAGCGCGTCGCAAGCGCGACGCGCTTCTCAACGCCCGGCCCGATGTGAAGGCCAGAACGTGGTACTCGACGCGCCTTCGCGTCTACGAGCACCAGCTCGCAGAGTTTGAGGCTGAGCACGCCGCCCACAAACAGTTCGTTGCCGACCACGCGCCCGAGCAGATGGAATGCTCGCTTCTCGCGCAGGCGCAGGTGGCCATGCGACTCCAACACCGACTCACCACCAGCATCGAGCCCTCGGTGACGATCGAACGTCTGCTCGGCGCGCGGCCTCACGGCACCAGCGTCAGTGCTTGCCAGTGGGACGAAGCCGCCGAGTTCGCGCGCAACCACTGGGCTTCTACTGACTGGCAACCGTCCGAGGGCGCTCGCACGATTGACGAGTTCCTCGGCCCTCGGCCAAGTGACTGGGCGACTCGTCAACGCTATGAGCGAGTCGAACTCCTCTACGAGAACGCCCACGAGATCGACCAAGGCGCGGGAATCGACATGCCCTGACCGACGGTGGCTCGGTCAGGCGCACCGCGTCCTGTGCGCGGGAGCACGTGCGCCCGTGCGGTGCCGCGTTGTGCCTCGTCGAGGATCGCTCGTCGGGCTTGCAGCTGGCGGAACGCACGTCTGACCGCAGAACGACGATCATTGAGTGTCTGACATCGATCGAGGAGCCATGGTGACCGACGAAACCGTCCCGACGCCTGCCGCCGGCCTGAGCGCGAAACAGCGGGAGAAGATCTCCTTCATTTGGTCGGTGAAGGAGACCCTCCGCGACCACTACAAGCGGCACCAGTACCAAGACGTGATCCTGCCGTTATGTGTGCTGCGTCGACTCGACTGCGTTCTTGAGCCGACGAAGGACAAGGTCGTCGCGAAGGCAGGCGAACTCGGGCCCGACAAGTGGGACGCCGCCACCGACGTCTTGAGCCACCTCGCCGGCCAGCCCTTCTGGAACGCCTCGAGATTCACCTTCGGCGCGCTCCTCGCCGATCAGCACAACATCAGCCGGAACTTTCACGCGTACGTCCGCGGGTTCTCCCCGAACGCCCGTGACGCACTGCTCCGGTTTGGGTTGCCCAACCAGATCGACAAGATGGCGGAGGCGGAAATCCTCTACATGGTCGTCAAGCAGTTCGCCGAGATCGACCTTCATCCAGACGTGGTCTCGAACCTCGAGATGGGGTACATCTACGAGGAGCTGATCCGCGTCACGGCCGACCTTTCGAACGAGGAAGCCGGTGAGCACTTCACGCCGCGAGAGGTAATTGAGCTCATGGTCAACGTCCTGTTCGCCGATGAAGACCGCCTTCTCGCTCCAGGCAAGATCTTCACGGTCTACGACCCTGCGTGTGGAACCGGCGGCATGTTGTCGGTCGCAGAGGAGCACCTGCGAGCGATCAATCCCTCAGCCCGGATGCACCTGTTCGGCCAGGAGGTGCAGCCCGAGTCCTACGCCGTCTGCAAGACCGACATGCTCCTCAAAGGACAAGGCAACGCGCACATCGCGTTCGGCGACACATTCACGAAGTACGGAGGGGACGAGACCACCAGTCCGGCCTTTGCCGGCAAGCAGTTCGACTACATGCTCGCCAATCCGCCCTACGGCAAGGACTGGAAGACGATTGAGAAGCCAGTCAAGGCGGAGCATGCACAGCTCGGCTTCGAGGGACGGTTCGGCGCCGGCCTGCCCAGCACGACCGACGGGCAAATCCTCTTCCTGCAACAGATGATCTCGCGTATGCGCGCTGTTGACGAAGGCGGCAGCCGCATCGCTGTGGTATTCAACGGGTCACCGCTCTTCTCCGGCGATGCGGGTAGCGGGATGAGTGAAATCCGGCGGTGGATCATCGAGACCGACTGGCTCGACGCCATCATCGGCCTGCCCGACCAGCTCTTTTACAACACCGGAATTAGCACTTACATCTGGGTCGTCACGAACCGGAAGCGACCAGAGCGGCAAGGGCACGTGCAACTCCTCGACGCGCGCGACCTATTCGTGAAGATGAAGCCGAGCCTCGGCAACAAGCGCAACGAGCTCAGCGCCGCCCAGATCACACAGATCACGCAGTTGTACGAGGACTTCGCCGAGACGGACCGGTCGCAGGTCCTGCCGAACTCAGCGTTCGGCTATCGCAAGGTTACTGTCGAACGCCCGCTCCGGGTCCGGTACGCGATCACCGGCGAGGCGGTGAGGGCGCTCTCCACCGCATCGCCGGTGGTCAAGCTCGGTGGCCAAGCCGACGCACTGACGGAGGCGATCGCAAGTCTGGTCGGCTCGAGCTTCGACACGCTCGCTGATCTCGAGGTGGCTCTGGCGCCGATCTGGACGAAGGTCGGGAAGTTGGGAGCACCGGTCCGGAAGGCAGTGATCGCGGCAGCGATGGTGAGGGATCCCTACGCCGACCCTGTGAAGACGAACAAGGCCTTCGAGCCCGACCCTGAGCTCCGCGACACCGAGAACGTCCCCCTTTATGAGGACATCGACGAGTTCATCGACCAGAGGTGAGGCCCGCAGCGCCCGACGCGTGGATCGACGACTCCCGCACGAAGGTCGGCTACGAACTCCCATTCACTCGGCTGTTCTACCGTTACGCCGCGCCACGTCCCATTGGTGAGATCGACAAGGACATATCTCTCACTCAGAAGCGGATCCTCACCTTGCTCGGGGAGATCGCGCCGTGAACGGAACCGGTCTACGCCACTCATCTGCCCCACTGAACGCGGCAATGGGCGACGTGCCGAGTGCATGGACCTGGTGGCGAATCAAGAACGTGGCCGCGATCAACCGCGAGTCCCTGCCGGAGACAACGGACCCGGACCGGACAATCGACTACATCGATATCAGCACCGTGAGCTCTACTGGCTCGTTCTCAGCCCGCGACGAGATGCCGTTCTCTGCGGCGCCCTCGCGGGCGCGGCGTCTCGTTCGCGTCGGCGATTCCATCGTCTCGACAGTCCGCACCTACTTGAAGGCGATCGCGTACATCGATGCGCCTGTCGCCCATTGCGTGGTATCGACGGGCTTCGCGACTCTTACGCCACGGGTCGAGCAGGTCCAGCCTCGATACCTGTACTGGTGGCTGCGCTCAAGCCCATTCGTCGAGGAAGTCGTTGCGCGCTCTGTCGGAGTCAGCTACCCGGCGGTGAACGCCGCCGACCTTGGGAGCATCGGCATCCCAACCCCGCCGGACTATGCCGAACAGGAGATGCGAGCACAGTTCCTCGATGATGAAACCGCTCATCTCGACGCGATCTCACTTGAGCACGAGCAGATGCTGGGCCCCCGCGGGAGTGGCGGCTTCGGCCTGCTCGACGAGCGCCGCCAGGCCCTCATCACAACCGTGATGACCGGCGCGCCCTTGGAAGGGCTTCTGAATGCCTGAACACGTGAAGGAAAGGCAGTTTGAGACCGACGTCGTCGAGTCGCTCGTCGCACACGGCGGCTACACGCAGGGCCTCAACGACTTCTATGACGTCAAGCTCGGCATCGACGGAAGCGAGCTGCTCGCGTTCATCGGCGCGACGCAGATCGAGAAGTGGAACAAGCTGATCGATCGCCTCGGCGGCGACCCCAACGAGACGCAGCTCAAGTTCAAGCAGCGGCTGGCATCGGAGCTCGACAAGCACGGCACGCTGCACGTGCTTCGGAAGGGAGTCGAGGAGCAGGGTGTCAGGTTCGACCTTGCCTACTTTCGACCAGCGCACTCCAAGAATCCGGAGCTAGTGGAGGCGTACTCGAAGAACCGGCTGACGGTCACTCGCCAGCTCCGCTACTCGGCGGCCCACGGCAACAGTGTTGATCTCTGCCTCATGGTCAACGGGCTGCCGGTGGCGACGGCCGAGCTCAAGCACCATCTGAATGGTCAGACGGTCGACAACGCCATCTGGCAGTACGAGCACGACCGCGACTCGAAGGACGTGCTCTTCCGACGTGCCCTCGTTCATTTCGCGGTCGACACCCGGCTCGCGTACATGACGACTCGCCTGGAAGGCGCGAGCACCGCGTTCCTGCCGTTCAACCGGGGCAGCGCCCCGGGTGAATTGTCATGCGGGAAGGGCAATCCTCCGAACCCTGATGGCTACGCCACGGCGTACCTGTGGGAACGGGTGTGGGCGTACGACTCGTGGCTCGACATCCTCGGCCGCTTCGTCGAGCGTGTGGTGGAGCCGGCGCTTGACAAGAAGCCAGCCAGGACGACGGTGATCTTCCCACGCTTCCACCAGTGGGACGCCGTCGTCCGGTTAGCGGGAGACGCGAAACAACGCGGCCCCGGCCAGAGCTACCTCGTCCAGCACTCTGCCGGCTCCGGCAAGTCGAACTCCATCGGCTGGCTGGCACACCGGCTCTCGCTGCTGCATGCTGACGATGACGCCAAGGTCTTCGACAAGATCATCGTCGTCACCGACCGCCGCGCTCTCGACGAGCAGCTTCGTGCAACTGTCTCCCAGTTCGAATCTGTCCCCGGGACGATCGTCAGCGTCGAGGGCAAGAAGGACTCGAAGTCCGAGGAGCTGGCAAAGGCGCTCGGAGGCAAGGCCCAGATCGTCACCGTCACGCTGGAGACGTTCCCTCATGTAATCGCCAAGCTCGACGACGTCGACCTGGCCTCACAACGCTTCGCGATCATCGTCGACGAGGCGCACAGCTCCCAGACAGGCGACGCTGCGACGGCGCTCAAGCAGGCGCTCGGGGCCAAGGCAGCGGACGCGTCAGAGGACGACGACGACTTCGACGCGGAAACAGCCCTGGCGGCGATTGTCGCTGCCCGCGGGCGGCAGCCGAACCTCAGCTTCTTCGCCTTCACGGCAACACCGAAGGATCGGACCGTGGAGCTCTTTGGGGTGCTCGGACCCGACAAGGTCAAGCGACCGTTCCACCTCTACACGATGCGCCAAGCGATCGAGGAAGAGTTCATTCTCGACGTGCTCGCCAACTACACGACGTACTCGACGTACTTCCGGCTCGCGACCACGGATGACGCAGAGATCGAAGTAGACGTCAGCAAGGCCAGTTCAGCGATCCGCAAGTTCATTTGGCAGCACCCGCACATGATCGGACAGAAGGCAGCGATCGTCGTTGAGCACTTCAGAGCCCACACCGGCTCCGCACTTGGGGGTCGGGCGAAGGCGATGGTGGTGACGGAGTCGCGTGCTGCGGCGGTGCGCTACAAGCAGGCGATCGACCGTCATATCGCCGAGCACCAGTACACCGACATCAAATCGCTCGTGGCGTTCTCGGGAGAGGTCATCGACGACAGCGGGCAGTCGGTGACGGAGTCCTCGATGAACGCGTTCCCCGACTCGCAGACCGCACGCCGATTCAAGGGCGAGCCGCCGTACTCACCCGGCGACTATCAGGTCATGGTGGTCGCCGAGAAGTTCCAGACGGGCTTCGACGAGCCGTACCTGCACACGATGTTCGTCGACAAGAAGCTGTCCGGGCTCAACGCGGTGCAGACGCTCTCGCGCTTGAACCGCGGCGCCCCTGGCAAGGCGGACACCTTCGTTCTCGACTTTCGCAACGAGGCCGACGAGATCCGCAACGCATTCCAGCGCTACTACGAGGCGGTCATCGTCGAGCCGACGGACGCGAACGTCCTCTACGACCTGCGGGCGCGCATCATGGGTGCAGGCATCTTCGACCCGATCGAGATCACCAAGGCGGCTGAGGCGTACTTCGGCGTCGATCCTGCGAAGCGCAGCCTGAAGGTGATCCACGCCAATCTCGATCCGGCCGTGGTGCGGTTCGGCGAGCTCGCCGAGGACGCTCAAGACGCGTTGAAGGACGGCGTCGACCAGTTCACACGCGCCTACGCGTTCCTCTCTCAAGTCATGCCCTTCACCGATCCCGAGCTCGAGAAGCTTTACGTTTACGTCAAAGCGCTCCGCACACTCCTGCGCGACGCAGCGACGGGCGGGCTCGACCTTGGCGACGACCTTGTCCTCACGCATCTCCGCCTCAAAGGTCACGGCTCCGAAGACCTCAAGCTCGCGCCCGGCGAGATTGAGGCATCCAAGGTCTTCATCGGTGAGGGTCTTGGCGGCAGGCACGAGGCCATGAAGGCGAGCCTGGCGGAGCTGATCGCCGAAATCAACGATCGGTTCGGGACCGATCTCGACGAGCGCGACCGGCTCGAGGCCGAGAAGGTGCAGATCACCCTCAGCGCGAACGAGGAGCTGAAGACGTACGCCAAGGCCAACCCAATCGACAACTTCGCCCTTGAGTTCAGCGCGAAGTTCAAGAGCGCGATCCTCGATACGGAGGCACACACCGAGCGTCTCTACAACCTCCTGCTCACGAACCCCGAGCTCGCAGCGATGATCGAGCACGAAGTCATGAAGGCGACCTACCACTCGATGCGCGATGAGGGGGAGCGCGACGACACGTCGTTCGCCTGACTCCTTCACCCGCGTCGACGCGTCAAGAACACGTCTCCGTCGCGTCCTGCCAGCCTCGGTCGAGGTCGCTACGCAGAACAGGACGACCCGGGTCGAAAGCGACTAGGTCAGATCTTCTGATCGAGCCAACGGATGAAGTCCTCCGCCACGTCTCCGGCCGTTACGAGACTCGGGTTGTCGACGATGACCTCCCCAGCCTCGATGCGGACTCCGACCTGCTTACAGCGCCCAGCGGTTCTCGTCGCATGTTGCCGTTGCTGGCGCGTGAGGGAGCCAAGACCATGCGCGATCGAGTTCCGCACTTCGATCATGCCGTCGAGCTTTGACCATTGGGGAAAGCCATTGGCAGCGTCCCCAAGTGACAACGAGTGATGGTCTGCGAATGACCTCTTTCGCGACTCCCACCGTTGCGTCGCGTCGAGCAAGTGGCTTTCCAGCAGCCGGACCGCAGCCGGCGATGAAGGCGGGACAACGCCGCGGAACATCGCCTCGAGGGCAGCGTCGGTATACGCGTCCACCACGGCAACAATCCGAAAGAAGTAGGCCTGAGCCCGGGCGTTGCCGAGTTCGTAAGTGCCCAGCGCCGTTGACGACCTGAAGATCCGCCCGAATGTAAGCAGCAAGGCCGGCGTCGAGTGGTACTCGTACAGAGCGGTTCGCGTGAGCAGAACTGCTGCATCCCCGATCGTGGTCAGGGGCTTGGGAAGCAGCATCATGACAACGCGTCGATGAGCATCGAATAGAGCGGGTCCGAACCGCTGATGCCGCGTAGCACCTTCTGGTCGCGTTCGGTGCGGACACATTCGCCCGCAGCCATCACGTACCACGAAGCGAGAGCGCGAGGCTCAGTTACAAGGAAATCAGCGATCTCGCGCACCGAGACCGTTCCCGTACCAGCAAGCGCCAGAATGGCTTCTGCTCGAGTGGCTGGGTGACGCCCGTCGCCCGCACACGCCTCAGCAAAACGAATACGCGTAGTCGTATCACCCGGCGCCGGCTGCAGGAGCAACTTCGATGTCCGGAGCAGACGGTTGAACCACAGTCGTTGCCAACCGCCGAGCGACACGCGGGCGATGATCGTGTCAACGACACCTGCGACCTCTTGCTGCCGTTCCTCGGCCAAGGCCTCGGCGTAGCGGCAGATTGCTGGCGTCAACGACGGCACGAAGACCGCAAGTGGAACGAGCGCCGGCACGGCGCGCGCATCTCGCTCACGAACGACGCTCCAGATCGCTCGGCGTAGCTGGCCGACCTGGTCCTGACTGACGTCACTCAGATTCCACTCGTAGTCACCCGAGACTGCGCGCTGCAGCAGGGTGACCGCATCGTCTGCGTCGCCGAACATTTCGGTGTAGTCCGCTACGGCCGCTTCGACTTCGTCCTGCTCGTCCGACGGGATCTCATCGTCGACGCTATCTAGGCCGAAGGTAGCGATGGCGTAGGTCGCGAACTTGGGACTCACCGTCTTCTGCTCGTTGATGATCAAGCCGAGGGATCGGGCTTCCTCGGACAGCGCCTCGATGGCGTCGAGCGCGACGTCAAACCCCGACACCCCGATGCGGAAGTCATCGTTGAATCGCCAGACTAGGTACCCCCGCCGTGAGAGCTGATCGTGAATCAGCTGGGCGTACAGCTCGGAGAGGCGATCAGACGCGTCGAACATCTGGGGGATCCCGTAGCTCCGCCCCTCGATCTCCGCGAGGAACGACATCAGGTCCTCGACGAGCTCAACGTTCCGGGTGCGTGCGATCAACGATCGGCCGAGTACCCCGTGGTCGATGTACTCGTAGAACGCCGAGAGATCGCTCTTCACGACGTACTTGATCTCGTCATCGTCGAGCAAGAGCCCGACGGTGCGGATGCCCTCCGCCTTGTGCATGACGTAGTCCACCGGCCCTCGAATGAAGCTGAGGTAGTCCTCCCTTGAGCGCGCGACTGGCGCTTCGGCGCCAAGAAGGAAGTCGACGATGGATCGATATGCAACTCTCTCGGGGATTGGCATGATCGGTGCTGGCCTCGTTCCGTGGCGAGGCTTTCGTGCGTTGACGACAGCTCGAGGAGCGACGGGCAGTCCAGACTGGAGTTGGCTCGCGAGCCATCCGGTGAACGGTCCTGCTTGCTGAGTGGCCAGCTCGAGCAAGCCCGGCTGGGACGGAAGGATGCTGTTTCTGGCTACCGCCTCAGCTTGGAGCGCGCTGGTGAGGTCCAGGCGGTCGACTACGCGCGCTTGCAAGCCTCGCATTGGCTTTGACCCTACGGTCTGTTGGCATCAGCCGCTTGGGCCGGTGATGTTCGGTGTCTCACTACCGGCGTCGCTCACAGGACCGCCTGCGAGCACGCTGCCAAGTGCGGTCGCCGCCCGCTCATCGGCTTGCTCGACGAAATGGGCGTAGATGTCGAGGGTCGTCGACGCGTTGGCGTGACCGAGGCGGCCGCTGACGGTGCGGATGTCGATGCCGAGCGACAGGAGCTGCGTTGCGCTGAAGTGGCGGAGGTGATGCAGCTTCACGCCCTTGAGGCCGAGCTCGTCACGTAACCGACCGAAGGCGAGCGTGGCGTAGCCGGGGCGCCAGGGCTTCGAGAAGTCGACCTCGTGCGAGAACACAAACGCGTTGGGCGACAGGGCGGCACCGCACTGCTCCGCCAGCTCGGCGCAGCGGTCCCGATGCGCGAGGACAACGGCGGCGGTCTCCTCGTCGAGGGACAGTTTCCGTACCTGGTGAGTCTTCGTGTCCTTCTCGATCAGCTCGCCTCCGGCTTCGACGATGCCGCGCGCGATTGTGAGACGGCGCCGTTCGAAGTCGACGTGCTTCCAACGCAGCGCGCAGATCTCACCGCGGCGCGCGCCCGTGGCCGCGGCGAGACGGAAGTAGGTCGGTAGCGACCGGTTGATGCTCGCGGCTGCCTCGATAAGGCGGCCGACGTCGGCAGGGTCGGGAAGGTTCAGCTGCTGCTTGCGCGCACGCGGGGGCGATGCGTTCGCTGCCGCGTTCGTCGTGATCCAACCCCACTTGACTCCCTGGCCCAGGGCGCGTCGGAGCACGGAGTGGATCCGCATCACCGAGTTGGGTGCGAGCGGACCGCCGTTGAGCGCACCCTTGCGTCGAAGCTCGGCGTACCAGAGGTCGAAGTCGGCAGTGCGGAGCCTGCGCAGCGGAACCTTGCCCCAGCGAGGAAGGATCCGGTTGTCGAGCAGCCGGCGATACTCCGGTGCCACCGAGGGCGACAGGTCGGGCTCGGCCTGGGCGAACCACTTCTCGCACAGCTCGCCGACGGTGCCGGCGCGCACGGCGTACTGGCCGTCTTCGATCTCGCCGAGCATGCGGCCGAGCGCGACCTCGGCCTCGCGGCGCTCGCCTCGGATCGTCTTGGTTATGTACTGCTTCTTGCCGGTGACCGGGTCCTTGCCGACGAAGGAACGCACCTCCCACGACTGCTTTCCTCGCTGGCGGATCGATCCGGCCATGCCTGACATCATCGCGCATCGGATGGGCAAGAGTGGCGATTCGGATGGGCAGCTCGGCTCAGCGAACCTTACAGCCACCCTAGAAAGTCGCTGTGACCTGCACTTATTCTTGCGCCCCCGGGAGGATTCGAACCTCCGCACACGGTTTAGGAAACCGATGCTCTATCCCCTGAGCTACGGGGGCGGGGGCTGTAGAAAACGCGGCACAAAACCTCGTGACGGGCATCCGACAGCGATGCTGATGCTAGGTGTTCGGGCGCAGCGAGCCTGTGAACACCCAACTTGGTGCGCGCGACCCGACTCCGGACGCGTCAGAGCCCGGGCGTGGTGACCGGGTTTGTCGGCGGAGGCCTACGCGGCGAGGTCGGTTGGCGGCTGCTCGAGCCGCCGGCGGTGGTGCAGCGTCGCGATGCCGTTGACCATCAGCGCGTAGCCGAGCAGGTTCAGCAGCTGGCGCTTGCTTCCGACGCTGTGGGCGCGGCCGATGTAGAGGCTGTCCTCGATCCCGCGGTTGATTGACTCGGCGTCGTTGCGGATGCGGAACAGCCGCTGGAAATCGGGATCCCCAGGAGGGATCGGCCGCACGTTCTCGGTTCGGTTCAACCGCCGCGCCCTGTCGCTCTTGTCACCGTGGAGACGAACCGACACCGTGCCGCCGCCGTGGGACTCCGGGAGCGCGTAGTCGTTGTACCAACGGAACGCGCCTTTGTCGGCGATCCGGTTCGTGCGGACGCGGCGCAGCTCGATGAATTCGAGTTCGCCGTCGCGCACCTCGGTAACCCCGATCGCACCGTTGCGTGCGTACAGCTGAACGGTGACCGACTTGTCGCCGCGCGTCAGCGTCTTGGTGTCGATGTATGCGGTCTTCGACACCCGCCGACCCTCACCGCGCCGAGCCTTCTTCGAGCCCGTACCTTGAGATCAAGTCCGCCGCCTGGCCCGCTAGATGACCGTTCCGCGATAGTCGCCACATCCGTCAGCGTCATCTGACAACGCTGAGTCTCCGGCACCCTACGGCGAGCAGCATCGCCAACGCGGACATGACCCAGCGGTTCTGTTTCACGCGGCCGACTGTCTCGGGACTCGAGTACCGGTTTGATCTCCGGGCCGCACGGCCTGGACTTCGTGGCGTCGTCTTCGTCAAATTCTCGACGAGGTGACCTGGATGATTGCGTCTGTCGCTGCTTGAACTTTCGGGTCCGGCACCGTGTCGACGCGTACATCGCGCTTTCCGTGCCACGTACTGCCCTGATCGAACTGAGTCTCTTCGTCAGTGCGTCGTGCGAGCACGCTGCATTACCCGCTCTTCTCGACGCTTACTCGCTGCTGACTTCGGGTAGGCGATGGGCACACAATCGCGGGTCCGACAGCGCGGCCCGAGTACCTAGATCTGGAGGCATCATGCCTGCGCGCAAATCTCCGCGTACCCCCGCACGGCCCAATAGGTCCAAAGCTCCGATTGCTCAAGATGGTGCGCGGTCACCGAATCGCGAAGAGGCGACCAGCGCCTCGACCCAATCGGCCCCAATCAAGCCGATCAAGACGGGCAAGGCGAATGCGGTCGCACGGGCAGAGGCAGCGCGCGCCGCTGGCTTTGTCGCGCCGCACACAAGCCCGAACCCGACCGACGACGTATCCGCCGCCGCGTGGGCGCAGGCTGGCGATCGGCTCACCACTGCGCAAGGTTTGCGCGTCGACGACGCTGACAATTCCTTGACGGCGGGCGATCGAGGCCCCACCTTGATGGACGACTTCCATCTGCGCGAACGGATCACCCACTTCGACCACGAACGCATTCCCGAACGTGTGGTGCACGCGCGCGGCGCCGGTGCGCACGGGGTATTCGAAGCGACCGGCGGGCTGAACGACATTTGCGCAGCTGCGTTCTTGCAGAAGGGCGCGACGACGTCCACCTTCACGCGGTTCTCGACCGTGGCCGGCTCCCGGGGGTCGATGGACACCGCCCGCGACGTGCGTGGATTCGCGACGAAGTTCTATACCGCGGAGGGGAACTTCGATCTCGTCGGCAACAACATCCCCGTGTTCTTCATTCAGGACGGGTTGAAGTTTCCCGACGTCGTGCACGCGGTGAAGCCCGAACCCGACCGGGAGATTCCGCAGGCGCAGAGCGCGCACGACACATTCTGGGATTTCGTCAGCCTTCAGCCCGAGTCGACCCACATGTTGATGTGGGTGATGTCGGATCGTGCGATCCCGCGCAGCTACGCCACCATGGAGGGCTTCGGTGTGCACACGTTCCGGTTGAGCAACCGGAAGGGTGAGACCTCGCTCGTGAAGTGGCACTGGAAGCCGACCGCCGGAATCCAAGGCCTCGTGTGGCAGGAGAGCCAGAAGCTTGGCGGGATCGACCCCGACTATCACCGCCGAGATCTCCACGCGCGCGTGGCAACGGGCAACTTTCCGCAGTTCGAGCTCGGCGTGCAGGTGATGCCCGACACGCCCGACCAAACCTTCGAAGGCATCGATCTGCTGGACCCAACCAAGATCGTGCCCGAGGAGCTCTGTCCCGTCCGCCCCGTCGGCACGATGACGTTGACGCGTAACCCTGACAACTTCTTCGCTGAGACGGAACAGATTGCGTTCCATCCCGGCCACCTCGTGCCCGGCATCGCGATCACCGACGACCCTCTGCTGCACGCTCGGTTGTTCTCCTACCTCGACACGCAGATCACCCGGCTGGGTGGACCGAACTTCAACCAGATTCCGATCAACCGTCCGCTCGCGCCGGTCAACGACAACAACCGAGACGGCTTCCACCAGACGGCGGTGCACCAGGGCGTCGCGCCATACACGCCGAATTCACTTGGTGGAGGGTGTCCCTTCGCCCGACTCGACGGCACCGCGTATACACACCCGCCCGTGGCGCTGCCCCGCGACGCGACGAAAATCAAGCTGCGGCCGGCCTCGTTCGACGACCACTTCTCGCAAGCCACGTTGTTCTTCCGCTCGCTCTCACCGGTGGAGCAAGATCACGTGGCTGGAGCCTTCAGCTTCGAACTGGGCAAGTGCATCAGCCCGGGTATTCAGGTGCGCATGGTGGCCAACCTCGCCAATGTCGACGCTGGCCTCGCAGAACAGGTCGCAGCCCACCTCGGCATCTCCGCGCCTGGCGGCACCGTGGTCGAACCGGCGATGACTTCCGAAGCGTTGTCCATGACGCGGCCGCAAGACCCTGTCGTCCGCGGCCGAATGGTCGCCATGTTGGTAGACGAAGACACGAAGCCAAGCGCGGTGAACGCGTATCGCGCGGCCGCCGATCCACTCGGCGTCGAGGTCATCGTGATTGGTCCGCACTTCGGAAAACTTGCAAACGGGTTGGTCATAGACCGGTCGGCGCATATCAGCGACCCCGTCGAATACGACGGGGTCGTGCTCGCAATGGAACCCGACGAAGCGACTGCGATGTTTGTGCAGGAAGCATTTCGTCACCACAAGACAATCGGACTCGTCGGGGCGCCGAACGCCGAAGCCATTGGATTGCCGGTAAACGCGTTGGGCATCGCCGAGTCGCCGGACGATTTCTTTGCCGCGCTCGGCGACCATCGACACTGGAACAGGTGAGAACTGTCACCGGCGTCGGGCTCGGTTAGCGCCGCGCATCGGTCGCGAGGTCGGCTCCGGCTGACACCGCTCTAGGCATTCTTAGAGATATCGCGCTACGCCCACGGGGGCCGGGGGCCAGCCTCGGTGGATGCTAACGGGCACTGGCGGCGTGGCGGTTTGCCTACCCGACGAGTGTGCCCGGAGTCACCTCTTTCGGGGCGGGCGCGTTCGTCGGGGCATCGGCCGGTCAGTGCCTTCTTCGCTGAGCTCACCGAGGTCGTGTTCGAAGGCGTCGAGTAGTTCGAACAACTCGTCGCTGATCCATTCTCGGTCACGCCTTCGCCCGACGCGGGTTAGAACGAGCACTCCGGCGGCCTCGAGCCGGTTGAGCGCGGCGCGCGCTGCGGTCGGCGTGACGGCGTGCCGAGCAGCGGCCACCTCCGCGCTCACGACTGGCTGCGCCGGTAAACCGAGAACGATGTGGCGCGCGACAGAGTCTGTGCGGGGTGCGCCAGCACGCGCAAGCAGTACTTCGAGCAGGGCGTCGATCCGAACAGATAGCCGGTTCGTCGCTTGAGCCGCGCTTGTGACCGAATCGGCAAACGCGCCGATCCAGTCATCGACGCGACCTTCGCGGAAATCGACGAGGCCAGCAATGTACCGACGCGCGTTCGTGGCGAGAACAACACTCACGGGTGGTACCACGAGCGGGACGACACCTCGGCGACGCAAGACAACGTGGATCAGGCACCGACCAGTGCGGCCGTTGCCGTCGCCAAATGGGTGGATGGTCTCAAACTGCGCGTGAGCGACGGCTGCTTGCGCTACTGCGGGTGCATCGTCGAGGTTGATGAGCGCGACGAGGTCGTCGAGCAACCCTGGCACGCGGTCTTCGGGCGGTGGCACGAACGTGGCGTCGGCGGGGCTGAGGCCACGCCCGCCGATCCAGTTTTGATCGGTACGGATGATCCCGGCGAATCGCTCCTCCGAAGTGCCCTCAAGGAGCGTGCGGTGGATGTCGAGCAGATCAGATAGCCGGAAACGCCGTGTTGCCGCACCTAGCTCGACGGCGCGCTCCATGGCCCTGACGTTGCCGAGCACCGCCCGGGCAATCGGGTCGACGGCCACGGGTTCGTAGGCCGCAAGGGCGAGCCGCTTGTTCGACGAGCGGAGTCCTTCGATGAATGACGAGCCGAGGGCCTCGGAACGAAGCAGGGGAGTGGCAAGGGACTCGAGGTCGTGACCCGGTCGGGTGACCTGCAGCCCGCTGAGGGCTGCGGTGGCATCAGCAACGGCTTGAGCGGCTCGGGGCGCGAGCGGCCGGTCCCAGTCGCCAACGGGATTCGGGACGAATGACTGATAGCGGAAGGGCTTCCGGTCGCGGCGCGCACCGTAACCACTGCCTTCCCAGATCCGGTCAACGAGCTCGGCCAGCGGAAGCCCTTTCGTGGAGCAGGCGTTACGAAAGGATCTGTCGGTATCCCTTCGCAACAACATCGTGCCTCAGAAGCGGCCTCTACGCAAGGATCAGTCTTAATCATTTCGTAGCTGCGATCCACCTTCGACTGCAAGTGCGTCCCGTTGCTGAACGCGAGTGCGGCCGCGGCCGGGTGCGCACCGAGAGTCCACGCTGTTGTTCGACGGATGGCGCGGTTGCCGGAACCGCGTGCCTCGAGGGGTCGTACGATCGTCGCCAAGATCACCAAGTGAGGGAGAATCATGAGTGTGGATCTTCTTGAGCAAGCTTTCGCCAGCACGGCTGGCGTGCTGGCAAAGGTGCAGACCGACCAGCTCGACGACCCCACACCCTGTGCGTCGTGGAACGTGCGCGAGCTGATCAACCACATTGTGGGCGGGACGCACTTCTTCGCGGGGATTGCCGAAACCGGAGGAGTTCCGGAGGGTGGAGGCACGCCGCCGGACTTCAGCGCGGGAGACTTCAACGCCGCCTTCGCGTCGGGCGCGCAAGCTGCGGTGGCCGCTTTCCGCGCTCCGGGAGTCATGGAGAAGACCATGAAGCTGCCGTTCGGCGAGTTCCCCGGCTCGGTGTTCGTCATGATCGCAGCAACCGATACCTACGCCCACGGCTGGGACCTGGCGAAGGCGCTTGGCGAATCCACCGATCTGGACCCGGCGATCGCCTCGGCGATCCTTGGCGCCGCGATGATTCCGGACCAGTTCCGCGGTCCTGAGGGCGCTCCGTTCGGTCCGATTGTCGAGGTCGATGCGTCGGCGTGCCCCGCCGACCGTGCCGCCGGGTACCTCGGCCGCCAACCCTGACGTCGGTATGGCCCAGCGCACACAGCGGCGGACTCGCCCCACCACAGCGCGCCTAGCCCGCAGGTTCGCGATCGGACGGGTGATCATTGGTGCCGTGGCCATTGTGCTGCCGGGACAGTTCTCAAGGCTCCTCGGATTTCCCGCAGCCCACGACAACGCTACGGCTCGGGTGATGGGCCGGCTGTTCGGGATTCGCGACATCGCACTGGGAGTGCAGGTCTGGCACGCGGCGGAGAATCCGACTCGTATAGCTGAGCTTGCCAGCCACAATGCGATGGTCGATGCCGGTGATGCGGCGATCCTGGTGGGGGCGATCGTCACCCGCAAGGGCATTGCTCGCGGTGCGATGTCCAGTCTCGCTCCGGCTGTATCGGGCTGCATCGCTTGGATACTTCTTTCCCGGCGGATCGCCAAGGCCGACGGCGCTCGGTAGACCCGCCGTGCGATACGAGCGGATCGTCGCGCGTGTCGCCATCGAGCTCGCCGGGCTCAGCCGATGACGACCGCGCCGTATGCGCTGCAGAGCCCGACGGCCTCGATCAGTAGGAACACACCGACGAGGAACAGGACGAGGTTCCGGCGCCAGCCGGTGAGACGTCGATGGCCGGCCGGTGCCGGCATGTACCACGACGAAACCAGCGGCGCTTCGGCGTCGAGGAGCTCCCACAACGCGACGGCGTCGTCGGGAACAGGAGGTTCCGATGTCGCGGCCAACGCGATGGCAGAAAGCTCCTCGTCGGTGATCACCATCATCCACCGTAGGGCCAACCGCCGGGCTACCGGTGGCGGCGACCAGGACTCCCCGGTAGCCCCGGGAAGGCGCGCGTCGCAGCTCTCGCACCGGGTTCCGACGGGTGCGCCACAGTGCGGACAGAAGTTGGGAACCCCGCCTTGATCGGGGCGGGCGAGGTATCCGACAGGTCATGCCTCCTCCTACAGACGGCGGACCACTGCCGATCCTCATCGATGATGCCTACGGCGTTCCTCGGTGACTTGATATCCACCGGGCCGATCTCAAGGCTGCTGCGGTGAGCTTTGATAACCCGGAGCCGACTCCCTCGGCGTAGGCGAGATTACAGGGATGAAACTCAAGTATGCAACGGCTAACCTTGAGTTTGTGAACGAGGAAAGCTTCCGGAAGTCACCCGTCGGCCGGCTTGTCCCGATCCAGGTCGAGGAGGGTGGCAAGTCAGTTGACCACGTCGCGTTCGTCCCGTCGCCATTGCCCGAAGAGATCCAGCTGCGACCGGCAGCGTGGACGGCGGCGATCGATGCTGGGCACCGCTTGGGCCGGCTCGACGCGATCGCGCGTGAGCTCTTGCCGAACCCGACTCTCGTGTCGAGGCCAACGATCCGGCGAGAGGCCGTCAGCACCTCGGCACTCGAGGGCACGTTCGCTCCAGCGGCAGAGGTTCTCAGCTCGGAGGTCGATGAGGACCGCCCACGGAGTCAGGCCGTGGTGGAGGTGCTCAACTTCATCCGCGCGACCGAGCACGGGATCGAGCGCCTCCGCGATCTGCCCGTGTGCACGCGCCTCGCGTGCGAGCTCCAAGAGATCCTGGTTCGGGGCACGCCCAGCGAGGACTGGCAGACGGGCCGCGTGCGTGAGACTCAGGTGATCATCGGCCCCTACAAGGGATGCAGCGTCCGAGAGGCGCACTTCATCCCGCCACCCGCCGGCCAACACCTGACGGACGGGCTCACCGCGTGGGAGCGTTGGATCCACGGCGCGACCGACCTACACCCCGTCATCCGAGTCGCGCTGTCGCACTACCAGTTTGAAGCCCTGCATCCCTTCACGGACGGCAACGGTCGCATCGGCCGGCTGCTGGCGATCCTCCAGCTCATCGAATACAGGCTCCTCGGCGAGCCCCTCATCAACCTTTCGCCATACTTCGAGGTCCGCGCGGATCAGTACCGACACCTGCTCCGTGAGGTCAGCGCGACCGGGTCCTTCGACGACTGGGTGCAGTTTGTCTGCGAGGCTCTCGCTGCTCAGGCGATCGACGGCGAAGCACGCATCCGCGACCTGCTCGGGTGGCGCGACGGAAAGCTTGCGCTCCTCAAGAAGGAGCGCGTCAAGGGAGTCGCGCTGGACGTGACCGCCAAGCTGATCGAGCATCCGTCGGTGACGGTCAAGGCCGTCGCGGAGGCGCATCACGTCACGAACCAGGCCGCGAACAGCGCCGTCGCGCGCCTTGTCCAGCTCGGGGTGCTCGAGGAGGTGACCGGCCGCAGCTACAACCGCGTGTTCCAGGCACCCGCCGTGCTGGACATTCTGTTCCGACCGACCCGGGCGACGTAGCCGTGCCACTGCCGTGCCACTGCCGTGCCACAACGGGCGGTGATCGGCGGATTCTTGGCGGCACTTTGGCGGTCAGACAACACCGGTCCTGACCTGCGGACGTCTCCGACCAGCGTCAGCGCGAGCCACCAGGTCGGGTTAGGAAACCGATGCTCTATTCCTGCGCGACGGGGGCGGGGACTGCAGAAACCTGGCAGAAACTCTCCGACCTGCAGGTTGTAGCGACACGATGCTAGGTGGTCGCCCGTAGCTTCCTCGTGAAGATGGCCTCATCCAGGGTTCCGCCGGAGCCCAAGCGCGCCAGAACCCGGTGTGTCGACCGAACGTGCGGGACTACGCGGCGAAGTCGGTTGGCGGCTGCTCGAGCCGCTGGCGGTGGTGCAGTGTCGATGCCTTTGCCCATCAGCGCGTAATGGGTGCTGCGCGTGTCGGGCCGTTCGTACTGGCCGGCGCCGATGACCTGAGTGGCCCGCTTCTGCCCGACGACACCACCAGCACGATGTCGCCGCGGCTTCGAGGTCGATCAGCTCTTGGAGCCCGAGGCCGATCGGCCTCGCGCTTGGAGTCGGGATCTCCGCTGGCGCGCAGTGCGTCGAGCAGATCGGTGAGGCCAGACTGGTCGAGGGCCATCGTTTCGTTCTCCTTCGTGAACCCGGTGAGGAACACGTTGAATCACGCGATGGCGCGCGGGTGCAAGCTCGAAAACCGGCCTCTCAGATCGCCGGAGAGCTTCTCGATGGCTGGTCGCTCTGACTGCAGCGCTTTGGAAGGATGGTGACGACGTGACGCAGCCATGGGCGACCCGCGACGGACGGCCGATCGGAGCCTGGCTCCTGAAGGCGAATCCGGCCGTGTTCGACGTCGAGGCCGACCTGCTGCAACACGGGATCGTCGATCGGTGGCGGCTCGTGCAGAGTTATCGGGTCGATCTGATGAGGCCTGGCCAGCGATGCTTTCTGTGGGTTGCCGGCACGGATCCGCGCGTGGCGGGCCCATCGCGGCGGGCGAGATCGTCGACGACGTCGCGATGGCGCGCGGCGAGGGCGCCGAGTGGATCGACATGGAAGAGCGCGATGCTTGGCGACCGTACGTGCCACTCCGGCTCCTGCCGTTGCGCGAGCGAATTTCCCGTGTCGCCTTCATCGGCGAAGCCCGCCTTTCCGAGGCCGAAATCATCCGCTCGCCGCAGATGGGAAACCCACTTGTCCTACGACCGTCGGAGCTCGACGCGATGACTGAGCTTTGGGATCTCAGTGTTATGGAGCCGGCCACAGGGCAGGTTGTCGCGCCGAGAACACCGCAATCTCGTGTGGCGCTGCCGGTCGCGCCTGCCGTCGACGCGGTGGGCCAGCTCCCAGATCCGGCCGAATTGGCCGAGCGCCTCGCCAAGTGTGGGCGCGAGGCGCTCGTCCAGCAGATGCTGGCCTCGATGATCCTGGGCTACGAGCCGCGCAAGTGGAACGAGCGATGTGCACTCCCTCACGACGGGGCTGCGTTCGTTGCGAGACTCGAGGCGCTGGCGTTCGGCGCCGCTGCGCCAAGACCCGGCCAATTCGTCAACGAGTTCGAGCTTCCGTCGCGCGAGCCGACCGAGAAGGCGGGATGGCCGGACTTCGCGGTGTTGTGGCCGACACGCGCCTTGATGATTGAGTTGAAGACGGAGAAGGCAAGCCATCGAACCGGCCAGTTGGAGCATTACCTCGATCTTGCCGCCCACCACTATCCCCAGTTCGAGCGCGACCTCATCTATGTGACGCCAACCATGCCGGTGGTCCAGCCTGTCGAGACCTTCGGCGGGCGGTTCGCGCACGTGATGTGGAACGACGTGGGCCAGATCATTCATGACCTGTGGGCCTCGGTGGATGCCGGGGCCCACACCGCGCTCGTCGACGCCTTGCTCGACTCGCTCGCTGAACTTCGCACCCAACCCGCCGTCGTGTCGGTGCCCGCTACCGTGAGCAACGAGCCAGGCGAGAGCGATCCGCTCAAGCTGGCTGCCTTGGTTCAACGAGATCAGCGGCAGCGCGGGGTCCCCGTTGACTTCGTCGATCCGGAGGACATGGAGGACTACCGTCTCGGACTCCGGGACGCGCTATCGCTCCAGCCCGTCGTCGACGGCACGAGGATCACGCATGTGGAGCCGTGGCGATGGAGGCTCGCCAGCGGCGGCGTTGCGCTTACCGACCAGGGCCGGCGGGCCGGCTATGAGCTTCGCCTTTCGTATTACCGCGCCGGGGCCAGTCAGGGAACCTCGGAGCGCCGGTCGACAGCGACGACGCCCCCGCGGGTGATGCCGACCGAGCGCGCCTGTGCCGCATGCGGCCTGCTGAAGCACGTTGGACAGTTCGCGCAGGGGAGTGATCGTTGCCGGGACTGCGACTAAGGATCGCGAGAGCCTTGAAGGCGTATCGCCCGCTAGGCGGCGTTGGTGCCGCGAGTCGCGCCAGGTCTGTACCCGTACCGCTCAGCTTCTGACCCTTCCTCGTCACTCCACGCGCGCCTCGTGATGCACAAATACCCGAAGGATTGGGTCGAAGTCCTTAACGCCGCTTCGAGGTCCCCTTCGGCATCGCAGTGCGGCACGTTTCCGCCGGTCCCGTCGATACGACGGGTCCTGGCTCGTTCGGACTCGGGAAGCAAGTCTCATGGCTACTCGCACGACGCGCTCATCGAGCTGCCTGACGCGAGCGTCGACTTGATCATGCCCAGGCTGCCCGTTGTCTTCAAGACTCGCGGCAACTCGAGAGCGAAGTCGTCGAACCACGCTTGGGTACTCAGCCTCGGGATAGTTCCCGTACGACTTCTAGCGTGTCAGCGCAAACGGGGGCGAGATCGATTAGTTGATTAGCCGCCACTCCGTGAGCAGGCGCGCCCGCGCGCCCAGAGAGCCTCATGCCGGGAGGCTGACGGTGAACACGCTGCCTTCGCCGGGCTCGGAGTCGACCCAGATCCGGCCGCCGTGGAGCTCGACGAAGCGCCTGGCGAGTGCCAGTCCGAGGCCGGTGCCTTCATGCTGCGTCGAGGCCTGTTCGAACTCTTCGAAGATGCGGTCACGGTGGGCGTCGGGGATGCCGATCCCGGTGTCGGCGACGGCGACCTCGACGTGGCCATCGACGCGCCGGGCTGAGGCCCGCACCCGACCACCGTCGGGCGTGAACTTCACCGCGTTGGATAGAAGGTTGAACACGACCTGGCGCATCTTGCGCTCGTCGGCGTTGATCTCGCCCACGGTGTCGTCGGCTTCGCACTCCAGCGTGATGCCGTGGCTGGTCGCACGCTCTCGCACCATCGTGATCCCTTGCTCGAGCACCTCGCGCACCGGTACCGGACCAAGCTCGATCTCCATGTGACCCGCCTCCACCTTGGCCAGATCGAGGATGTCGTTGATGAGCGCGAGCAGGTGCCGGCCCGCCGTCAGGATGTCGCTGACATAGTCCCGCTGCCGCTCGTTCAGCGGGCCGAACAACTCGTCTTCGAGTACCTCGGAGAATCCGATCACCGCGTTGAGGGGCGTGCGCAACTCATGCGACATGTTGGCTACGAACTCGGTCTTGTGGTGGCTGACCAGCTCCAGCTGGGCGCGCACCCGCTCGGCCTCCTGGCGACTCCGATGGGCCGAGACGGCCAAGCGGCGCACCGACGACACGAGCCAGCTCACGAAGTAGCCGACTGCGGTCGCCGTGCCGACGACCATGAACCATGTGGCGAAGCGGCCGCTCATCAGGGCCACGTCGGCGTGTTGATTGGCCAGAACGACGGCGTAGCTCACCGAAATGAGCGCCATGTGCGCCAGCCCGACCCGTCGCGGAAAGAAGCCGAACACGAGCACCGCAAGCCACATGTACACCAGGACCGAACGCGGCGCGTAGGGTCCGCTGAAGTACACGACGAGCGTGGTCAGAACGTTGCCGAGGGCCAAAAAGGCGAGGATGACGCGCATCGGCACGCGCCGGGCGAACGCCACCATCAACGTTCCCAGCACGAGTGCGAGCGCGGAAAGGATCGTCAAACTGCCGGCGTCGAACTGCGACACCGGCCCCGTCAGCACCGCAGAGAGCAGGCCGGCCGCGCCGGCGCCGATGAATGTCACTGCGCAGACGCGGGCCAGGCGGTAGCGCCCCGCCGGCGTTCGCGGGTTGGCGAGAATGGCCGGAGTCGCACTGGACTCGGCCGGTGATCCCGGAGAGGCCAGCGCTTCGCCCGCATCGACCGGCGCCGCCTCGCGTGTCGTCACCGGCAACCTGAATGTGAACTCGCTGCCGCGGCCGGGCTCGCTCTCGACCCAGATGCGGCCGCCGTGCAGCTCGACGAACCGACGGGCCAACGCCAGCCCCAGCCCGGTGCCCTCGTGAGCAGCGACACTGACCGCAGCCACCTGCTCGAACGCCTGGAAGACGCGGTCCAGCTCGGCCGTTTCGATTCCGACGCCGGTGTCGGCGACCTCGATCTCGACCTCGTTATCGGCCCGCCTCGCCGACACGCGCACCTGACCACCGGCGGGTGTGAACTTCACCGCGTTGGATAGCAGGTTGAAGAGGACCTGGCGGACCTTGCGTTCGTCGGCTGCGATCTCTCCGACGTCGGGCTCCACCGCCGCCTCGAGCGTGATGCCGTGGAGCGTTGCTCGCTCGCGGACCATCGTCATACCCGCCTCGATCACGCCCGCCACCGCGACTTTCTCGATGTCCAGCTCCATGCGTCCGGCCTCCACCTTGGCCAGGTCGAGGATGTCGTTGATGAGCGCCAGCAGGTGCCGGCCCGACGTCAAGATGTCGTTCGTGTAATCAAGCTGGCGCTCGTTCAGCTCGCCGAAAAGCTGGTCCTCGAGCACCTCGGAGAACCCGATCACCGCGTTCAACGGGGTCCGCAGTTCGTGCGACATGTTGGAGAGGAACTCCGTCTTGTGACGGCTCACAACTTCGAGTTCTTCGTTGACCCGCTCGGCTTCGCGCCGGCTCTCGTCTTCGGTTACCGCGAGGCGGCGCACGCGCTCCACGAGCCAGCTCAGGAATGCCCCGATGCCGAGCACCGTGGCCATACTGATCGCCCACGCCGCGATCGGACGGGCCGTAAGGTCGCTTGGCCCCTTTTGAAAGGCCAGCACCGTGGCGAAGCCGGCGGCGAACAGAGCGCCGTGGAGAACGCCGGCCCAGCGCGGGAAGAACCCATAGACAACGACGGCCATCCACAGGTAGATCAAGACCGACCGTGGCGCGTAGGGACCGCTGAAGTAGTTGGCCGACGACAAGGCGACGTTTCCCAGAGCCATGATCAGCACGATCGTGCGCATCGACAGTCGACCGGCCCGCAGCCTGAAGATCACCGCGAAGCTGGCGGCGACCGCGCACCCGACGGCGACGCCGCGCCCGTTGTAACCGGGCGACGGCGTTGTCAGGTTGGCGAGCGTCCCCGCCGCAGCCGTTCCGCCACTGATGAGTGCGCACACCCGCGCCACTCGATAAAGGTTGGCCGGCGAGCCGGGGTGGATGAAGGCCTCGAACTCGCCCCCTTCCATCGCGACCGCGCTCACTGGCCGGTCAGCGACTCTCGGAGGTCGGTCACATCCCACACGGGAATGAGGTTGGCGAAGCCCTTGAGTTGGAGTTCGCCAACCGGCTCCACGTCAGTGAACGCCTGGACGGAGGAATGTGTGCGCTCCGAGATGAGTATCTGACCGTCTTTGGCCTCGGCGCATAGGCGGGCCGCCAGGTTCACCACGTTTCCGATGGCGCTGTAGTCGAAGCGCCCCTCGAAGCCCATCTGGCCGAGGGTCGCGTCGCCTACGTCGATGCCGATACCGAGCCCCAGGTCGTACCCGCGCAGATGCCACTCGAGCCCGAGCGCAGCAACGCTGTCGCGCAGCTCCGCCGCCATCTGCACCGCGGGCACGGCGGGCTCGGGTCGAGGCACCGGGTCGTTAAAGAACACCATCAGACCGTCGCCCGCGAACCAGCCGACGGTGGCGTCAAAGCGGCGCACCAGCTCGCCGACCGCGGCGTGGAACTCGTTAAGGACACTCATCACCTCATCGGGCTCGACGCGTGTGGCGAATGCCGTGAAGCCGCGCAGGTCACAGAAGAGGACTGCGATCTCGGAACGATGGCTCTCGAGGATCGACTCGTCGCCCGACGACAGGATGAGGTCGGCGACTTGAGGCGAGAGGAAGCGCCGCAGGCGCGTGAGGCGGGCCAGCTCCTGAACCTGCTCGGCCACCCGCGCCTCGAGTGTGCGGTTGAGTTCGAGAAGTTCGGTCGCCTGCCGCTCGATGGTGTCGTGGTAACTCTTGATCCGCAGCAGCGACTTCACGCGGGCCAGCAGCTCGGCCTTGTCGAACGGTTTCGGGATGAAGTCCTCGGCGCCGGCCTCGATGGCCTTCACCTTCTCCTGCTCGGCGGTGGCCGTCACCATGACGACGGGCAGGAACTGCGTTTCGGGGTCGGACCGAAGATGACGGCAAACCTGGTAGCCGTCCATCCCGGGCATGTGCACGTCGAGCAGAACGAGGTCGGGCTTCTCGCGCGCTACCACCTCGAGCGCCTCATTGCCGTCCTTGGCCGAGACCACGACGTAGCCCCTCGGGCTCAACACAGCGTCGAGCAACGCGATGTTGGTCGGGACGTCGTCGACGACCAGAATCTTGGCCGGGGCCTCGGTCATGTACTGCCCGGCCGGCAGAAACCGCGTATCTGGTCAGGGAACGCACGGCTATCGAGCGGTTTGGAGAGGTAGCCGTCGAAGCCGGCCTGGAGCAGCCGCTCGCGATCGCCGCTCATGGCAGAGGCCGTGACCGCCACGACGGGGACGGCGGCGGTGGCGTCCATGCCTCTCAGCCGCGCCAGGGTGGCGAGCCCATCGCCGTCGGGGAGGCGGTCGTCGAGCAGGATCAGGTCAGGATTGCCGGTCTCGGCCAAGGCGACCCCCTCGGCGGCCGTGCGGGCGACCAGGGTTTCGTAGCCGTGATACTGCAACAGGTCGCGGGCCAACTTCAGGTTCTGCTCGTTGTCCTCGATGATCAGCACGCGTTCGGCCATATTCCCCCCGGCGGCCTTCGCCCGAGCGAGCATAGCCCCGCGTAGGCCCGCCCAATTCAGCTAGCTGGCAACTGCCTGAACCTAATCTTGAAGACATCCAAGGCGCAGGTCAGTTCGAGCTGACGTGTCGGCTGGCGCGGGGGATCAAGTGACCCCGAGCAGCGCCGCCCCGCGCTGACGAGGTGCATTTCCGGCGTTAGCGTCGCTCGCCGTGGCCGGCAGCCGACGCGACTTTCTTGGTGCCGTCGGCGCGGCGGCCCTGCTCGCCGCCTGCGCGCGCGCGACGCGACGGCGCGTCACACCGGCCATTGCCACGACGACTCCCTCGACGCAGCCCACGTCGACCACCGCGGCCGGGCGAGCAGGTCCGGCCCGGTTCGTCCGCAACGGCCCGAGCGATCGCCCGCGCATCGCGTTCACGTTCCACGGATCCGGTGACGTCGGACTGTTGCGGGAGCTGCTCGCGCTGGCCAAGAACTCACACGCGCCCCTCACCATCTTCGCGGTGGGAACGTGGCTCGACGCCAACCCCGCGGTCGCCGATCTCATTATGGGAGACGGGCACGAGCTGGCCAACCACACCTACACCCACCCGGCGCTCGGTGGCCTGGCCCGCACCGCGGTTGCCAGTGAAGTCACCCGCTGCCGCGACGCTCTCGCTCGCCACGCCGCCGCGCCAGGTCCGTGGTTCCGGCCGTCAGGCATCGAGGTGCCGACCGCGCTGATACTCGAGGAGGCCGGTCGAGCGGGCTACCCGACGGTGGTCGGCTACGACGTCGATCCGCGCGACTACCAGGACCCGGGCGCAGCGGCGGTGGTTGACCGCGTCACGGCAGGGCTCCACGCCGGCGCGATCGTCAGCCTGCACACCGGCCACGCCGGCACCGTTGCCGCCTTCGAGCGGGTTGTGGCCGCGGCGCGCCAGCGGGGCCTCGAGCCCGTCACCGTGCGCGACCTACTGGGCGTCGCCCGATGAAGCGGCGACCGTCGCTGGCGACGATGGCGACTGTCGTGGTGCTGGCCGGGTGCACTGCGACCTCCCACGCGCTGCCGTCTGTCCCGCACGTGCACCCGACAGAGACATCGGTCGCGTCTGCACCGCTCGATCCCGCGCTGGACGTCTACGCCCACACCCGGTCGGGCGAGATGAGCCCGGCGGTGGCCGGCGTCGCTGATCGCGTGTACGTGCCCAACAGCACGTCCGACACCGTCGATGTGATCGACCCGCGTACATTCCAGATCGTCGACCATTTCGCCGTGGGCAAGCTGCCCCAGCACGTCACGCCGTCCTGGGACCTCAAGACCCTGTACGTCGACAACGACAAGGGCAACTCACTGACACCGATCGACGCCCGCACCGGTAAGCCGGGCGCGGTCATTCCCGTCGACGACCCGTACAACCTGTACTTCACGCCCGACGGCGCCAGCGCCATCGTGGTCGCCGAGCAGCGCAAGCGTCTGGACTTCCGTGACCCGCACACGTGGCAGTTGCAGAAGAGCGTGATGATCCCGTACAGCGGCGTGGACCATGCCGACTTCAGTGCCGACGGGACCACGATGGTCGTCACCTGTGAGTTCTCCGGCTGGCTGGTGCGGGTCGACGTCAGGCGCATGGAGCTGAACGGTGCGCTCGACGTGGGCGGTCAGCCCATTGACGTAAAGCTCGCACCCGACGGCAAGTCGTTCTACGTCGCCAATCAATCGCGCAACGGCGTGTCGATCATCGACGCCGCCACCTTCGAGGAGACCCGCTTCGTCGAAACGGGCGCCGGCGCGCACGGCATGTACCCGAGCCGCGACGGCCGGCTGCTGTACGTATCGAACCGCAAGGCGGGGACCGTTTCGGTGCTCGACTTCCAAAGCGGCGACGAGGTGGCGACGTGGCACATCGGCGGCAGCCCCGACATGGGCGGTGTCAGCTCGGACGGCACCCGCCTATGGCTCTCCGGCCGCTACAACAAATCGGTCTACGTCATCGATACGTCGACGGGCACCTTGTTGCGGACGATCCATGTGGGCGGCGGTCCGCACGGGTTGAGCGTGTTCCCGCAACCGGGGCGTTTCAGCATGGGCCACACC
>JACDEA010000485.1 GCA_013816725.1 Actinomycetota bacterium | reverse complement strand
TCGCTAGCCAGACCAAGGACGGCGAGGGCTTCTCGACGATCGACGGCACGGTTGTCGGGGTCGTGAACGATGTTGACGAGGACCAGCAGACCCACCGTGCGTTCGAGGTGTTGACGTGGCCGCGCGGGCGGCTCAGGTTGGCAACCCTCACCGAAGCTGACCTCGACGTTGACTGCACGCAGTTGCCCGAGGACTCGCGTCTGCGGACCGACCTCCGGCGGCTTGCTCAGCACTTCTATCGCTCAACGCAGAAGCGGGGCCCGTGGGACTCGGAGCAACTCCGAGCGGCGCCGCTCATCCACCTGCTTGTTGGGCTTCTCCAGGGCATCCGCACACCGATCCGAGGAGGAGCCCAATGAGCGCAATCGAACAGTGGCAGGACCCGTCCGAGATCTCGGACCAGCAGCTGGCCAGCATCCAGAAGCAGGCCGCCATTTACGCCAACTCGAAGATCGTCCCGAAGCACCTGCAAGGCAAGCCCGACGACATCACCGCCATCGCGCTGACTGCGCGCGGTCTCGGCATGCCCCTGACGATCTCCGTGCTCAAGAAGTTCTTCGTGGTCAACGGTGGCGCGGAGCCGATGGCCCAGGTGATGGTCGGCCTGGCCCTCAGTCACGGCCATGACGTTTGGCAGATCTCGCCGTCCGGCGACGAAGAGAGCGCGACGTACGCCGGCCGCCGGCGTGGCGCGACACGGGTCGACCATTTCACCTTCACGATCGAGGACGCGCGGCGCGCCCACCTCCTCGACAGCTGGGTCGAAAAGTGGCGCAAGGACGGCCAGAACTGGAAGCTCGAGGACCGCTGCGTCGTCGCGGTCGACGGCGCCGACATTCCGGAGGACGAGCTGCCCGATTGGGCTCTCAGGCTCATCGGCGAGGGGAAGCTCAAGCGCAACGACGCCTGGTTCAACTGGCGTCCCGACATGTTGTCCGCCGCCGCCTCGCGTAGGGCGGTGCGTGGGACGTGCCCGGAAGTCTTGCTCGGCATGGATGCCGTGGTGTCCGCGGCCGGGCCAGAAGACCTCGACGGGAGCGTTGGCGTTCCCCCTTCTTCGCCCGCCGCCAGCGCTCCCGTCGTGCAACACGAAGCGTCCGACGATGACGACGACATAGTCGATGCGGAAATCGTCGAGGACGGTGAAGGTGCTCCTGACCATGAGCCGGCTGGTGAGGCCGATACGACCGTCGACCAACCCGTCACCGTCCCGACCGACGACGAGAGGGACGTTGTGTCGTCGGGCTGGCGACAGCACTTCGCGATCGTCGCCAAGGACCAAGGCTGGACCGATGACCAGCGCCACGAGATCCTGAGCTTCGCAACGAAGGGCCGCGTCCGCTCCTCGAAGGACTTGTGGCGCGCCGAGACCAATGCCGTAGTCCAGACCGTGAATCGGCTCAAGGACGGCGAGCTGCGATTCATCGAGCTCGACGGCGCGTGGCACATCGGGCCGCGCTCGCCCGAAGGCGGTCCCGAGGCTCAGCAGGAGACGTTCTTCGAGGAGTCGGCGTGACCGAGGAGTGGCGCGGCATTCCGGGATATGAGGGCACGTACAGCGTGAGTTCGCGCGGCCGCGTGCGGCGTGATGCTGGCGGGCGCGGTGCCCAGCGCGGGCGGATTCTTCGCCCGCTGCCGACGACAGAGGCTCGCTATGCGTCGGTGAACCTGAGCCAGGGCGGCGTCACTCGCATGCTGGCGATCCACCAGCTCGTCGCAGCGGCCTTCCTGGGTCCATGCCCGCCGGGCATGGAGGTCGACCATCAGGACACGGACACGTGGAACAACGCGGCCGCAAACTTGGAGTACGTAACGCCCGCCGAGAACGTCGCGCGGCAGTACCGGATGGGGCTCGGCGCGGTTGGTGCCCAGTGTGGCAGCGCCAAGCTCAACGAAC
Organism: Actinomycetota bacterium; assembly: GCA_013816725.1. Lineage (GTDB taxonomy): Bacteria > Actinomycetota > Acidimicrobiia > Acidimicrobiales > JACDEA01 > JACDEA01. The sequence continues at coordinate 240 of JACDEA010000485.1, read as the reverse complement.
GAGCCGTGCGGGAGATCCGGGCGCTGGCCGGCATCGTCCCGCAGACCGAGTTGGCGCGCCGCTTCGGCGTGACGCCGCAGACGATCTGTGACGTGCTCGCCGCTCGTAGTTGGCGGCATCTCCTCGACGGCCAGGAGGTCGCGAGTTGACCGGGCACCTCGTGCGCGAGGCGATCGGCTGGTGGCTGGTCTGCTCAGTGATGTTCGCCAGCGGTTGGGCGGCTCGCTCGCTCATGTACGA
>JACDEA010000484.1 GCA_013816725.1 Actinomycetota bacterium | reverse complement strand
CAACAAGGCCGTCGACGCGGGACGGGCCGTACGTCGTCGGCCGGTGCCGGTCGCCGCGGTTCCCGATGCCGCGCTCCCCGGCGCCGGACCTCGCGACGACGAATTGTGGTCCGCGGTCAAAGGGCTGCCTACCGGCCAGCGCGAGGCCGTGCTGTTTCGTTTCGTCGGCGACCTCAGTTACGCCGACGTCGCCGCCACCCTCGGGTGCAGCGCGGCGGCCGCGCGCCAGCGCGTCAGAGAAGGCATCGCCAAGCTCAGGGAGGCAATCGCATGACCCAGGACCGAACCCTCGAACGCGCGTTGGCCCGTGCCGTTCCCCCGCCGCCGTTCGTGGCTCCCGACGATCTTGTCGACGTCGCCTATGCCACGGCCGATTCGCCCATCGGACCGGTCCTGCTCGTCGCCACGCCGCGTGGACTCGTGCGCATCGGCTTCCCCAGCGAAGACCACCAGGCCATGCTCGAAGACGTCGGCGCCCGCATCTCGCCCCGCGTGCTCGAGGCGCCGCGCCGCCTTGACGAGGTGCGCCGCCAGCTCGACGAGTACTTCGAAGGCCGGCGCCACGACTTCACGACGCCACTGGACTGGTCGCTGAGCAGCGGCTTCCGCCAGCGCGTGCTCAAGGCCATCGCCGCCATTCCGTTCGGTGAGGTCCGCACCTATCGCGAGATGGCGACCGTCGCCGGCAACGCCGCCGCCGTGCGGGCGGCCGGCAGCGCCTGCGGCTCCAACCCCATTCCGCTCGTGGTGCCGTGCCACCGCGTGTTGCGCACCGGCGGCGGCCTCGGCGGCTACGGGGGCGGGCTCGATCTCAAGCGGCGACTCCTCACGCTGGAGGGCGTACTGTCGCCCGAATGAGCGAGGGTTATGTCTGCCCGGAGTGCGGCTTGGATTACGACACGATCCTCCCGCCCGACGCCGTAGTCGCGTTGCGTTCCTTTCCCCGTCGCTATCGGGAGTTGCTGCCGGAGCGGGACGATGACGCCAAGCCCGACGGTGTGATCCGCCGCCGACCGGCGCCCGGGGTCTGGTCGGCCCTCGAGTACACGGCCCACGTCGCCGACGTGCTCGACGACCTAGCCGATGCGATACGGCGAATGACCACCGAGGACCAACCGACGTTGGGCGGGTTCGACCCCGACGCGCGGGCGGGCGAGGCCCGTTACAACGAACAGGACCGCGAAGCGGTGTTGGGGCGGCTGACGGACGCCAGCGAGAAGGCGGCAGCGGTCGTCGACGCGGTACCCAACGACGCCTGGTCCCGCACGGCCACGTTCCCGTGGGGCGTGCGGGACGCGCTCACGATGGCGCGGAACGCGGTCCACGAGGGGTCGCACCACCGCCGCGACGTCGAGTCGGTCCTCGCCCGCGTCGTTGGCCGGTGACGACCTCGCCGAACTGACAGCCAGATAGCGCGGAATCCCGCGCGATCTGGCTGTCACTACAGCTAGACGCTCGCCAGCACGTCCTCGATCGACGCGACGAGCCCTGTATAGAACGGACCGAACTCGGCGTAACGGGCCGACGCCTCGTCGAACCGCATGGTGTAGACGACGTCCTTGAGGTCGTCGGGCCGGACCGCGAACAACGTGACGCCCCACTCGTAGTCGTCGAGGCCGGCCGAACCGGTGACGACCTGCAACACCCGCCCGGCAAAGGTGCGGCCGGTGGCGCCGTGACCGAGCATCTGCTCCTTGCGCTCGTCGAACGGCAGCGAGTACCAGTTGAACTGCTCGCCCCGGCGCTTCGACATCGGGTAGAAGCAGAACGCGGCCTTGCCCTCGGGCGGCAGCCGCGGATAGAGCCGGGCCCGCAACATCTCCTCGGGCATCCCCTTGGCGTACTCGGACACCTCGGTGAGTGAGACGTACGACGCGACCAATTCCAGGCCGGTGGCCTGTACGGCGGCCTGGAACTCCCGCAATCGCCACAGGTCGGGGCCCAACGCCATGAAGCCGACGTCGGCCTTGTGGCCGAGCACGGCGCAGCTGACCACCTGATGGTCGGCCGCCTGGGTTTGCTTCACCGCGGCGATCACCGCCTCGCGATCGGCGTCGGGCGGGACCAGACAGAACAGGTGCAGCACGCCCCAGCCGATCGACGGGGTCATTTCCTCGGGCACGGCCGAGATCCTACGA
>JACDEA010000483.1 GCA_013816725.1 Actinomycetota bacterium | reverse complement strand
GTCACGACAGAGGCGCCGACCGCAGAAACGGCGACGTCGAGGCGGCCGTCGCCGTTGAAGTCTGCGAGGGCGCCACTGACGGGACCGTCGCCCGTGGCGTATTTGGTTGGCGGACCGAAGCCGCCGCGGCCGTCGCCGCGCAACACCGTGATGGAGAAGGTGGGCGGCGAGCCAAAGACCGAGAACGAGTCGACACTCACCGCATCATCGTGACCATCACCGTCGAGGTCACCGGCCAGGACCCCTTCGGGTCCGTAGCCGACCGGTCCCGAACCGCTCTCGATGAACGCCCCGTCGCCGGTCCCGCGCAGCGCAACGACGCGTTGTGTTAGCGGGGTGGCGTCGGCGACGATCACGTCGGCCAGGCCGTCGCCGTCGAGGTTGGCCGGCTTGATGTCGGCGAGGAGGCCCACGAGAGGCGAGACGGGTCCCGCCGTGAATGTTCCGTCGCCAGCGCCGAGCAGGCTCTGGAGCCCGAGCGATTGCGGCGTTACGACGTCGAGCTTTCCGTCACCATTGGTGTCGACGACGGCGACGGACTGCTGCGCATTGGCTGACACCGCGACGCGGCTGCGCGGCGTGAAGGTGCCGTCGCCGTTGGCGGTGAGTATGACAACGCCGTTCCCGTCGCGCCCCACCAGGTCGGGGCGGCCGTCGCCGTTGACGTCGCCGGCCGCCAGTGCGCCGACGTCGTCGGCACCCGCGATTGGGGCGGCCGGACCGAAGGCGCCGGCACCGGCGTTCCGCAACACGAGTGGACCGTTCCCGAACCAGTCGGTGGTCACCACGTCGATATCGCCGTCCGTGTCCACATCCATCGCGATCGTGGTCACTGCGCCAGGCCCCGGCCCGATCGAGCTGCCGGTGGGGAACTGCTCTGCGGCGGCGAACGTAATCGCGCCGCCCGACGCGGCCGCCAGCATCGTGGCGACGAGAAGGGATGAGCCGCGCATCGCAGCAGTCTCGTCGATGTTCGCGCCGGCGATCGAGGCATAACCTCGTGTCAGTGCCGCTCGAACCGTGGTCGCGCCTCACGCTGCCGGGCGCGGACGCGCCGCGGTGAGCCAAGACGGTTCGCTGTCGGCGGGTCGATTCTCGCGGTGGCTGGAGGGAATGGAGCGGGCGCTGCGCGCCGAAGCGGCGTCTGAAGTCCCGTGCGGCGAATGCACCGCGTGCTGCACGTCGTCGCAGTTCGTCCACATCGACGCCGACGAGACCGAGACACTGGCCCGCATACCGAACGCGCTGGTGTTCCCCGCACCACGGTCAACCGACGGAACGGTCGTCCTCGGCTACGACCAGCACGGCAAGTGCCCGATGCTGATCGACGACGCCTGCTCGATCTACCCGCACCGACCGCGCGCGTGTCGCACGTACGACTGCCGCGTGTTCGTGGCGACGGGCATCGACCTGGAAGAGGACAACCAGTCGGCGATCGCGGCCAGGGCGCGGCGCTGGCGGTTCGATGTCGTCGATGACACCGATCGCGTCGCTTATGACGCGCTGCGCGCCGCCGCCACGCTTGTGCGCGACCGGCGCGATCTGACGTCGACGCAGCGCGCCGTTTTTGCCGTCCGTCAGTACGGAAAGCGATGACGAATAGCCAGGCAACTGCTCACTCGACGGCGTAGGGGACTGGGTTGGGCTCGTCCCCCAAACTGGGTCGGAGCCACAGATGCCCGCGCGGTTTGCGGCAATTGCGACTTGGAAGCGATCTAAGAAGATCACCAAGCGACTAGGCGGACCCTACACGGGGTAGCGGTTCCGGGCTGTACGGTGCCTGCCCCCGGTGCGGATGGAAACTCCTCGGCTCGCCATCCAGTCGACGGGGTCGTGCCGTAGATAAGACGTGGCCCACCACGACTTGAAGGAGCTGAGCGACGCCGCCCTCGTGGTCAGCATCGCCCGTAGGGACCAAGACGCTCTGGCCGAGGCGTACCGCCGCCATTCCGGTGCCGTGTTCGCGCTGGCCCGTCGTGTGCTCGACAGCGCCGCGCAGGCAGAGGAAGTCGTGCAGGAAGCGTTCGTCCGGCTGTGGACCCGGCCGGAGCGGTTCGACCCGGGCCGCGGGTCGCTGCGGTCGTACCTGCTCACCGAGGCGCACAGTCGCAGCGTCGACCTGATCCGGTCGGAGTCGGCC
>JACDEA010000064.1 GCA_013816725.1 Actinomycetota bacterium | reverse complement strand
GCGATGGCGCGCGCGTGCGGGACGTCGGTGCCGGCCAATGCCGACAGCACGCGGAACTCGCGGAGCATCGTCTCGTTCCGGCCGGCCGGCACGTTGCGGGGCGGGCGGCGCAGCGCCATGCGGCTGGCGCCCCGCCGGATCTCGAAGATCTCGTTCGACGCGCCGCCGGCGATCGCGGTGGCGACGATGGGCTCGCCGGGGTCGGCCAGCCCCTCGTCGTCCATCCACTGGCCGAGCCGCCCGACGTCGAGGAGCCCTTCCACGACGGGCGACGCTACGCCAGCAGTCAGCCGGTGAGCCCGCGAGACTCGAGCAGCTCGAGTCCGAGTGCGGCGAGGCCACGGGACATGCCCGTTCGCTGAGCGGCCTCGGTCGCATCTATGGCGCGGCCGCCGCTGCTACGGAGCACGTGCAGGAGCGCCACCTCCTCCTGGCTGAGCACCTCACGGCGGTGGCGGGTGCACGGCGCCGATCGTGTCCCCATCACGTGACCCGTACTTGCCATCTCCGTCCTCGCCTTCTAGCCAGTGGTCCTAGCCCGTTTGGACTACCTGCGTATCGGCCTGACTAGTCACACCTTGAGGAAATCGCCGAACTTTTTTTCGGAGGGGTACCGTCGACCATGCGTTACGCCGACGGACCGACCGCTGAGGTCGAGGTGGACGTCGATGCCTCCCCCGAAACCGTGTGGGCGGTCGTCACCGACCTCAACGTGCCTGCGCGCTTCTCCGACGAGTTCCAAGGCGCCGAGTGGGACGGCGGTTCTGGCGGCGAGGTGGGCGCCCGGTTCACCGGCCGCAACCGCCACCCGGCCGCCGGCGAGTGGACCACGCAGGCCGTAGTCACTGACTACGACGCGCCGCGGCGTTTCGCCTACGTGATCGGCGAGATCGAGCTGCCGTCGGCCGCTTGGCGCTTCGAGCTCGAACCCCTAGCGCGCGGCGCCGGCACGCGCCTGCGGCAATGGGCCCGGATGGGCCCCGGCCCGTCAGGGCTCACGTCGGCCATCGCCGCCCGGCCCGACGCCGAGGAGCGCATCGTCGCTCGTCGCCTGGAGGAGTGGCGCGCCAACATGCGGGCCACCGTGGAAGGGATCAAGGCGCTGGCCGAACAGGCCAACACCGAGGCCGAGGGCGGACGGCTCGAGGAATGATGCGCACCGCGATCGCGCTGGCCGCCGAAGGTGGAGCGTGGCCGGAGCTGGTCGACTACGTCGTCGAAGCCGAACGGCTGGGCGTCGACATCTGCTGGGTGGCCGAAGCGTGGGGCTGCGACGCGCCTACGCCGCTGGCCTACCTGGCGGCCAAGACCGGACGGATTCTGCTCGGCTCGGGGATCATGCAGTTGGGCGTACGAACGCCGGCCATGACTGCCATGACGGCAATGACACTGGCCCGCATCTCCAACGGCCGCTTCCTGCTCGGGCTCGGCAGCTCGGGGCCGCAGGTCATCGAGGGGCTCCACGGCCAGCCGTTCGCCCATCCGCTCGGGCGCATGCGCGAGACGATCGAGATCGTCCGCAAAGTCTTCGCCGGCGAGAAGCTCACCTACGACGGCCGTCACTTCCAACTCCCGCGTCCCGGCGGAGAGGGCAAGGCGCTGCGGCTCAGCCAGCCGGCCAACCCCGGCATCCCGATCTACCTGGCCACGCTGTCACCCAAGATGCTCGAACTCACCGGTGAGATGGCCGACGGGTGGCTCGGCACCAGCTTCGTCCCCGAAGCGGCGGCGACGTCGCTCGATCACATCGCGAAGGGCGCGGCCAAGTCGGGCCGTTCGCTGGCCGACGTCGACATCAGCCAAGGGGCCGAGGTGGCGTTCGGCGACGACGTCGAGCGCATGGTCGCGGCGCGCAAGCCGGGACTGGCGTTCAGCCTCGGTGGCATGGGGTCGGCCACGACGAACTTCTACAACGACGCATACGCCCGTCAAGGCTTCGCCGGCGCCGCCGAGGAGGTGCAGGCGCTGTGGGTTGCCGGGCGCCGTGACGACGCGGCCGCCGCCGTCCCCGACGAGATGGTCCTGGCCACCACCCTCCTCGGCACCGACGACATGGTCCGCGCCCGGCTCCGCGTGTGGCAAGACGCCGGCGTAACAACGATCCGCCTCTACCCCGCCGGTCGCACGGTCGCCGAACGCCTGGCAACGCTTGCCCGCGCCTTCGACCTGCTCCCCGCGTAGGGCCGTCGCGCATTCGGCGCGATTCAACAACGCGGGTCAGGGACTCGCCGCCCCCGCCGCCGGAACGCGCTTTGCCCATCCCCGGACGCGCCAACCGACGAGTCGGCATCGCCGCTCTGTATCAAGCGGCGGAACGGCGTCCTTCGACAACACCACGCGATACTCGCAGCAGCGAAGGCGGTTCCGGTTCCGCCGAGCGCCCGGCCTGCGCCGTACGGGACGGGAGATGACTGGGAGGAGCCGGTCAGCACTCGACATGAAGCGCATGCGGCCTACGTGAGAGCCCGTCATCCGCTGCAGGACCTCATAGATATCGCGTGCGATGCGTGCGAGGGCCCCGGCAGAGCTCTACTTCGCACGCCGGCTGCAGGTGCCCGTCTTGCCTGAGGGGGGACTACAACCATGAGCACAACCCGCGCGCGCGGGGAACAAACCACTGCACAAGGCTGACCGAGATCGGCGAGCACACCGACGCGGTGCTGCGGAACGTCCTCGGTTACGACGAGGCGCGGATCGGCGAGCTACGCGCCGCCGGCGCGCTGGGCAAGACCCAGCCCTCCTGATCTGCGGCTTCCGGCGACAGTTGGGCTAGGGAGCGACAACGAGCGTGCCGCGCATACCGGCGTCGCGATGGAACTTGCAGAAGAATTCCTGCTCACTGCGGTCCGCGGGTGCGACCAAGATCACCGTGCGTCGCTCGCCCGGCTTGAAATCGAGGTCAATCGGCACAGAGGGCAGAGAGAAGTTGTGGCGGACGCGGTCGTTGTTCACGACCCGCAACGTGAGCTGCTGGCCCGCGGACCCACGCACCTTTGCCGGCACAAACCGCGTGCGCGCCATGACGAGGTCGTCGCGGTCGGCGACCTCAGCGGTGGTGTGGCTGCATGCCGCCAGCGTCCAACCCGCAACGACGATTGCTACGGCCCGCCTGCGCCTGGTCAGCCGTAGTACGACTCGCACGCAGTCGCGGAGTCGTTGCCCGCCATCCCGTAACACTGGTCGGATTGGGGCCCACCGTCGAGGGTGTCGTCACCATCGCCGCCGTAGAGATAGTCGTTTTCGGACCCGCCGCTGAGGAAGTCGTTGCCGGCCTGCCCGTAGAGCGTGTCGGCCCCGGCCTCGCCGAAGGCGCGGTCGTTGCCGTCACCGGCGTAGATGTTGTCTAGTCCTGTGCCGCCGCAAATCACGTCGTCACCGCCTTGGCCGTAGACGTCGTCGTTACCGCCGAGGCCTACGATCACATCGGGTCCGGGAGTGCCGTAGATAGAGTCATCACCGCTGGTCCCGATGATCGTCGCGACCCGACCATCACAGGTCGGGGGCGGGGGCAGCGTCGTGCTCGTTGAGGTGCTGCTTGTCGGGGGCAGGGTCGTCGTGGTGGAACTGGTCGTCGTGACCGGCGGCAATGTGGTGGTCGTCGAACTGGTCGTCGTGACCGGCGGCAATGTGGTGGTCGTCGAGGTGCTGGTCGTCGTGACCGGCGGCAATGTGGTGGTCGTCGAACTGGTCGTCGCAGCATGCGGGGTGATCTGAAAGTCGTCGACGGCCAAGCCGTCGTCAGCGCCGGATGCGTCGAAGTCGGTCCAGCGCAGCCAGAAACTCGCGTCGGGCTGAATGCTGAGGCCGCTAATCGTCGCGCTGCGAGTCGTTGAGTTGGCATTTCCGTCGAGTGCACCGACGGTCGGTCCATCGGTCGGCGCCGCGAAGTCGAGGCCGTTGACGTCGGTCCAGGTGCCCGTGGCGAGACTGACGGCGTCGAGGCTGTACTGAAAGTCGAGCTGGTCAGGACGTGCAAGCGTTCCGAGTCGCCACTGCTCACCCGTGTATGCGATGTCGAGCGCGTTGATCGCCGAGCCGGTGCTGTTCACCAACCTGGCGCCAATCGTCGGCACGAGTGTCCCGGCGCGGAGCATTCCGAAGGCTCGTTCTGGAACGCCGGCGGCCCCGAAGCTGTAGGTGTCGCCGGTATTGATGGTTCCCGAGCCCGCGGTATACGTCTCATTCGCGTTCGTTCCGGTTTCGACGAAGAACCAGCCCGGCGGCGTGATGCTGCTCGTGCCGGCGGTCGCGAGCGTGTTGAAGTCCTCGACGTGAGCCACATCGAGTTGCGTCAGCGACGCCGTCCCGAGTGCAGAGGCTCGGGGAGTGAGCGCAGGCACCGTCGCGACAATGAATGCGGCGAGGACAAGCGTGCGTAACGCTGCCTTTGTGCGGCGATTGCGACGCTCACCGGGGAACCGCGCTGCCGATGAGTTCGTGCCGACGCCCTCCACATTCGCCATCATAGGGGTCGTGGGTGTGAAACCGCCGCTGATCCGCTAAAACACCGGCGCCGCACGCTCTAGAGATGCTGGGTGCACCTGCTCTGGAGGTCCCACGGAGCGCATAAGTGATGCGATGGAGAATCAGCAGGAGACGCGACGAGTTGGCTCGTAGCGTCTCGGGTTCCCGGCGGGCTGACTCTATAAGTGCCTGCCGCCTTCGGGTTGGCTTTCGAACGAGGCGTCAGCCTGTCGGGTTCCCGGCTGCGACGTGGCTCGAAAGAGGCGAGACCACCTTCTTCATCAGGAGTGCCCGTCGTGGCGATTCACCGACCACGAGGAGGCAGAGGACATGAAGGTGTTGATCGGCGTTGACCCGCACCAGGCGAGCCACACCGCGGTTGCCATCGACGGCGACGAGAACGCGCTGGGCGAACTCACCGTGCCGGCCACCAAGAACCAGACAGCGCGGTTGCTCGAGTGGGCGGCGCCGTTCAGGGACCGCCGGTGGGCCATCGAGTCAGCCGGTGGTCTCGGCTACCTGTTGGCCCAGCAGCTCGTCGTCGACGTGCCGCCGACGTTGTCGGCCCGCGTGCGGGTACTCGGTTCGGGAAAGTCATCGAAGAATGATCCCAACGACGCGCGCTCAACGGCCATCGCCGCGTTGCGCGGCCGGGCTCTGCGCTCGGTGGTGATCGACGACCACCGGGCGATCCTTCGCATGCTGGCCGACCGCCACCATGACCTGACCGCCCTGCGCGCCCAGGCGGTGTGCCGGCTCCATGCGCGGCTCGCCGCCCTTGTTCCAGGCGGGTTTCCGGCTCGTTGTCCGCTTCTCGGGCCGAAGCGATGCTGGCCGGGATCACACCGATCGACGGTGTGATCGGCGAGCGCAAAGCCCAGGCCGCCGCCCTCCTCGACGATGTTTTCCGCCTCGACGCGCAGATCAAAGAGGTCAAAGCCCGGGCGCGAATAGCGGTCGAGGCGTCCAAGACATCGCTGGTCGACATCTATGGCGCGGGCCCGATCGTGGCCGCCCTGGTGCTCGGCCATGCCGGTGATGTCGGCCGGTTCGCCAGCCGCAACCACTTCGCCAGCTACACCGGGACGGCGCCGATCGAAGCCTCGAGTGGACCCAAGAAGCGCCACCGCCTCAACCCACGCGGCAACCGCATGTTGGACCACGCCATGCACATCGTGGCCATCAGCCAGATCCGCAACGACACACCCGGACGCGCCTACTACCTGCGCAAGATCGACGAAGGCAAGACCAAGAAGGAGGCGTTGCGTGCGCTGAAGCGGCGCATCAGCGACGCCGGGTTTCGCGCGCTGGTCATCGACGCCGGCAAGTGATGTAGCGGGCCCGGGAGGACACCCAGGGACGACTCGTATCCAGCGTGGCCGGCTTGCACCCTGAACACCGGCACTTCGGAGCAGTCACTTCCCGGACCCGACGCAAACGCTACGCCCGCCGACGAGCGGATGCTTCTACGCGCCGCGATTCACCTCTTGACACAAAGAGGCTTCGATTCCGAGGCCCTTGAGAACATGGGCGGATCATGATGGTCTGGTGGAGCACGACGATCGGCTCAGCCGCGCACTGTTGTCTGGGCGGCGTGGTCGGGTCTGCATCGGTTTGGTGGGCCACTCTCGTGGCGCGTTCGCCGTGTCAATCCTCGGCTCGCGCGACTCCCGCGTCGACGCCATCGTCGGCTGGGACAACCTCACGTCCGGAGGACCCACCAAGGTCTCGCCGAGCGACACGTTGGGGTCGCTCACTCCGCGCGTTCCGGCGCTCGGGATCTCCTCTGACTACTACATCGGCGATCCGCCGTACACGGCCGCGCCGGACCCACAGGCGCTCGCCGCCGCCTTTCACACCCACGCCGCGGCGGGCATCGACACCGCGGAGATCACCATCAGGGGCGGTACGCACTTCGAGTACATGTTCATTCCTGACCCGGCGTTCACTGCGACGATGCGGGGCATCGACGTCGCGGCGTGGTACACGCTCGCCTGGTTCGACAAGGAGCTGAAGGCTTTGCCGTCCGCTGACCGCCGCCTGCTTGCGAATCGCTGGCGCCACGATGCACGCGGCGCTCAGGTCGACATCGCAGGTGATGGCAACCTGTACTCGGCGTACTACCGCTCGCAGATCGCGATCCACGCGAACGGCCGACTGGTGCGCTGTGATGACCTACGCGCAGGATGCGTTTTGCTGCGTTGAAACTTGGCGTCGGCCAGGGTAAGCCACATACACCTGGTCGGAGTCGGGCTCCCGAACGTGGTCAAAGACACATGCGGCAGCTGCGACGATCAGGCTGCCGTTGTCCTCACCAACGACCGGCCAACCTGAGCCGCCTCTGCTTGCCGCGCATCCGGCTGGCTGAGATCCGGCATCATTTGCTGGTGGGCGACAAGGAAGACGTCGTCGCGATCGAGGAGCACTGGCCGATCGCGATGCAGCCGATCCGGCTATCTCGCGCACCCGCTCGGGCCTTCTGCGCGGATTTCGGCACGCCTGCCGTCACAAAATCCGCGCAGAAGCGAACGGAGCCCAGGCGGTGCGGTCAGGCGTGGGCGATGACGGTGTCGGCGAAGCGGTTGAGCGCGTCGACTTTCTGCTGGAGGGGCTCGGTGTCGTGCTCGCGGACATAGGGCCACCGAAAGCCGACGATGGCGTCGGTGACCCCCATGTCCTCGAGACGGCGGACGCCGTCGGCCGAGTATGCGTCGGCCGAGATGACGTGGATCTCGAAGGGGCGGTCGGCGGTGCCGCACTCGTTGCGGAGTTCGGCCAGGCGGGCCAGGAGTGCAGGCAGCGCGGCCGGGTCGCCGCCGCCGTGCATCCAGCCGTCGCCGACGCGAGCGGCCCGGCGTAGCGCGGCGTCGTGGTGACCGCCGATGAGGATTGGGATGGGCGCGGTGGGTACCGGCGTGATCTTGATGGACGGCACGTCGTAGATCTCGCCGTGGTATTCGAAGTAGTCGCCCGCGGGCTGACACAGCCCGCGCACGATGTCGACGGCTTCGTCCATGCGCCGCCCGCGTCGCTCCCACGGCACACCGGTCAACTCGTAGTCCTCCGGCCACGGGCTCGTCCCCACCCCGAACACGAAGCGGTTGCCGGTCAGCACCGCCACCGACGCGGCCTGCTTGGCCACGAGCACCGGCGATCGGATGGGCAACTTGATCACGAACGTCGTGAACCGCAGGCGAGTGGTGACCGCGCCCATGGCCGCGATCAACACGAACGGATCGAGGAACGGTTTGTCCTCGAGGAACTCGCGGCTGCCGTCGGGCGAGTACGGATACGTCGAGTTCGACACCTCGGGATAGGCCACGCTGTCGGCGATGGTGATCGAGGCGAAGCCCGCCGCCTCCGCCGCCTGGGCCAGCGGGAGCCAGTACGCCGGGTCGATCATCGCCTCGGCGTACGTGAACCTCACGCCGGCAGTTCGCTCTGCCCGCCGGTCGCCCACCAGCTCGCGGTGAGCTTGCGGCCCGGTCGGTCGAGCGGCTCGATCTCCTCGAACGTCCGCTTGTAGCCGGTGCGGCTGATGCGCCAGCCGTCGGCCGTCTTCACATACTCGTCCTCGTAGAAGGCGGCGCCCCGCACCATCACACCGAAGGCGCCGACGAGGACGGTGTCCTCCAGCGCCCACGTGGCCTCCGCCGTGCCCGGGCCGGTGAGGTCGACTTCGGGGTGGTGCACCCGGTGGCTACTGAGGAACGTCTCGTCGCCCATCGAGCGAACCAGGAAGCCGACGATCGCCTCGCGGCCGTCATAGCTGTACTTGCCGCCGCTGTAGGACGCGACGGCGTCGGCGGTGAAGCACTCGGCGATTTCGTCCCACAACTTCTGGTCGAGGCAGCGCACGTACTTGTACTTGACCCGCTTGATCGCCTCGATCTCGACGAGGTCGTCGGGCGTCACGCGGCGGCGACGGGATTGCAGATGCCGCAGGGGCGCAGACCCTTCTCGTTGCCCCGCACGGTCCGCAGCTTGCCGCCCCGTTGCGCCACCGGGCAGTCGGCCCGGTGGAACATGGCGCCCTTCTCGGTGGACACGAGGCGCGTAGACACCTCGGGCGCGTCGGCGGCGAGAAGCGCGGCGATGTGATCGAGCGCGTCCAGCAGCTGGCGCTGGTGCTCGCGCGTTTCCCGCACGCTGCGCGTCTGCCAGTAGGTGAAGTAGACGAACCCGCCGAGGAACACCAAGGCGACGCCGAGGAAGCCGCCGGAGATCACGTAGGGGATCTGTTCGAACACGAACGGCGTTCCCGCCGCCCCCGCCCATCCGAGGATTATCAGCACGAGCCCTAGCGGACCGATCACCGCGCCGGCGACGAGCAGCCACCGATCGGCGCCGCCGAGCCGGGCGGTGCTCAGCGCACGGAACCGCTGACGCAGCGTGCGGCTTCGGTTGCCGGCGCCGATCGTGCCCGCGGTCATCTCGTCGGGCACAGGTCCTCCCCCGTCTCGCACTCGGCCGCGGCGGCGTCGAGCACCCGCGCTGGCATTCCTGTCAACGCCACAGCCATGGCCAGCACCGCGGCCAGCCCGAGGATCACCCACCACGGGTCCAGTCCGCCGGGAAGACCCCGTGGCGCAGCGGCGGGGGTCAACGCCAGCGTGGGGCCGGCGGCCGGCGCGGTCAGGCC
>JACDEA010000063.1 GCA_013816725.1 Actinomycetota bacterium | reverse complement strand
GTGCGGGGCCGCCTCGGTGAAGGCGCGGCGTGGCTCGAGCGCGCCCTCGAGCTGTTGCCGGCCGACGACGAGGCGAGGCCGATCGCCATGGCGCGCCTCGGTTCCTTGGAGTCCGACCTCGGCAACTCGACACGCGCCGTCGAACTCCTCGTCGCGGCGGCCGCCGCGCTGCGCGAGCGCGGGCCGCACCGAGACCTGGTGGGCACCCTGGTCGACCTGGGCGCCTGCCAGATGTTCGGCAACGACATGGCCGCGGCCGAAGCGACCTTGCAAGAAGCCCTCGCCGTGGGTGCGGCCTGCGGTGACGACCTCGTGAACGCGCGGGGCGCGCTCGGCGGGCTGGCCTGGGCGCAGGGGAAGCTCGACGAGGCGATCGCGTTGTTCGAGAAAGCGGTCGACGCGTGCCAGTCCGAGGCCGGCGGCACGCGGGCCCTCCATGCACTGTCCAACCTCACAGGGGCCTACGTCGACAGCGGCCGCTACGAGGAAGCCCTGGTGAAGGCGCACGAGCTGCTCGCGCGCTGCCGTGACCTGGGCGACGCTCCTACCGCGTGCTCGGCTGCCTTCTACCTCGGGCTGGCCCACGGCGGGCTGGATCAGTTGGACCAGGCCGCCGCCCATCTGGAGGCTGCGCTGGCCGACGTCCGCCTGCTCGACGACCGCAGGACCCTGGGCTACATCGTGACCGCCCTGGCCGAGGTCCGCCATCGGCAAGGACGGCGGGGCGACGCGCTCGCCCTGATCGACGAAGCGATTCGCGTCGCCGCCGACACTGAGAACGCGGCTGCGGTGCTGACTGCCGCGCTCACCATGGGAGACATCCTGTGTGAGATCGACCCGCGCCGCGCTCTCACGCTCCTGGCCGGCGGCCGCGCTGTGCTCGACAGCGCGGGCGGTGGCATGGGCGGCCCTGCGCAGGCGGCGTTTGAGGTTGCCCTGGCGGCGGCGCGGGCCCGCCTCGACCCGCAGGTCGCCGACGCCGCGGTTTCCGCCGCCGCCGAACTGTCTTACGAAGCGCTGGTCGAGATCGCGCTACAAGGCGCTTAGGCCGCGATTACCAACGACCGACTGCGCCGGGGTCGCGGCCGCCGTGACCGGGGTCGACGATCACCCGCCACGGCACGAGCGCCTCGGTGATCGCCGAATTCGACTGCTGCACGACGGCGCCGGCGACGTCGAGCACCGCCCGCACCTCATAGCGATGTCGGCCGGTGGCCAGGCCCCTGTCGGTGAACCCACTGCCGACGTTGGGCGCGATCAGGCGGCCGTCGCGCCACACCTCGTAGTGCGTCGCACCGGTGACGGCCCTCCAGCTGAGGTTCATGGCGTGGTTGCCGGCGAAGGCGGCGGCCAGTCCGTCCGGCGCGGGGAGGACGGCGCCGACCGGCGTCGACTTCGGAGCCGGCGGCCCCGCTCCCTGCGGAACCGGTGTGAGCACGAGACGGTTGATCAGCGCGTCGGCGATGCCGTCGGCGATGCGGCGGCGGAAGTCGGCCGTCGACAAGCGGCGGGCCTCGCCGGCGTTCGAGATGAACGCGCCTTCCACGATGATCGCGGTGGCCGGGCTCTCGCGCAGCACTGCGTAGTAATCGCCGTTGTCGCCCCTGCGCGTGAAGGCGCCGCGCACGACGGTGCCGGCCTTGGCGCTGATTCTGCGGACGATGTCGTAGGCCAGCTGGCCGCCGAAGCGATTCCCGATTTGGTAGTACGCCTCGGTGCCGACGACCGAGCGGCTGGTGCTGCCGTTGTTGTGGATCGACACGAGTAGGTCGGCGCCTCGCGAAGCGGCGGCCCGTCGCGAGAGTTCGACGTAGCGGTCGTCGCCGCGAGTGAGGGCGACGTCCACGCCGGCGGCGCGCAGGCGCTCGGCCACGACGAACGATTCGTCGAGTGTCGTGGCCTTCTCGTAGATGGTTCCGCCCGCCGCGCTGACGCGCGTCGCGCCGGTCACGCCCAGGAGCGCGAGGATCGCCAGAAGTCCCACCAGCCGCCGCATGCCGGTCCAAACGGTACTGCGTAGGCTGCCGGAATGTCAGTCGATCAGATCGATCTTTCCGACATCGAGTTCTGGGCCCGCCCCTACGCCGAGCGCGATGCCGCCTTCACCACCCTGCGAGCCGAGCGCCCGATCGCGTTCTTCACCGAGCCGGAGATCGCCGCGCTCCCGCCCGGTCCGGGCTACTACGCGCTCACCCGCCACGCCGATGTCGTCGCGGCCAGCAAGAACGCACAGCTGTTCTGCTCGGGGAAGGGCACCAACATCGCCGACCTACCGCCAGACTTCCTCGACTTCTTCGGCTCGATGATCAACATGGACGACCCGCGCCACGCGCGGCTGCGGCGCATCGTCGCCCGCGGCTTCACGCCGAAATACCTGAACTCGCTCACCGACTACGTGCAGGACTCGGCGTCGTCGGTGATCGACGCGGTGATCGACAAGGGGGAGTGCGACTTCGTCACCGAGATCGCCGCGCTGCTGCCGCTGCGGATCATCGTCGACCTCATGGGCATTCCCCGCAGCCAGGAACAGTTCATCTTCGAGCGCTCCAACATCATCCTGGCCAACGGCGACCCCGAGTACGTGTCGGAGGATCCCAACGTCGTGTTGATCCAGTTGCTCACCGCCGGCCAGGAGCTGGCCGCGCTGGTGACCGAGCTGGCCGAGGAGCGGGTGCGCAACCCGAAGGACGACCTCACCACGGCCCTCGTCACCGCCGACGTCGACGGCGAACAGCTCACGCCCGCCGAGCTGGCCAGCTTCTTCATCCTCCTGGTGGTGGCCGGCAACGAGACGACGCGCAACGCCATTTCGCACGGTCTCCTCGCCCTCACCGAGCACCCCGACCAGAAGGAAAAGTGGATGGGCGACTTCGAGGCGATTGCGCCCACGGCCGTCGAGGAGATCGTGCGCTGGGCCACTCCTGTCATCCACTTCCGCCGCACCGTCACCGAGGACGCCACCCGCATCGGCGACCACGAGTTCGCGGCGGGCGACAAGGTCGTCCTCTTCTACAACTCGGCGAACCGCGACGAGGCCGTCTTCGACGACCCGTTCCGATTCGACGTCTCCCGCCAGCCCAACGACCACCTCGGCTTCGGCGGGCCCGGGCCGCACTTCTGCCTCGGCGCCCACCTGGCCCGCCGGGAGATGACCGTGATGTTCCGCGAGCTGTTCCGCCGCTTGCCCGACATCCACTCTGTCGGCCCGCCGGCGCAGTTGCGCTCGAACTTCATCAACGGCATCAAGCACCTCCGCGCCGAGTTCACCCCCGGCGGCGCCCACTAAACCCACGGTCGGCGAGCCGCCGAACTGACAGTCGGAACGGGCGGTTTTTCGCGCGGTTCAGCTGTCAGTTCGCATCGTCGCCCTGGTAGAGCGGCGCCGCTACGGGCCGATCAGGAGCGAGCCGTTGATCTCATGGACGCCGGGATCGACGTTGAAGTTCACGGTTCGCTCGACGGTCTGACCGGGGCGCACCTTCCCGAGCCGGACCGGAACCGCGGTCCCGCCCAGGTCGAGCTTGGCCGTCCCTTGCCACGTGTGCTTCGTGCCGTTCTCGATCGGCAGGGTGACGCGCAGCGTGTCGGCGTCGAGCCGCCCGACCCGCACGTTGAGGCGCAGCCCGCCGCACAAGGTGTCGTCGCCGCCGCGCTCGAATGTTGCCGCGCTGGACACCGTCGGCGCGCCGCCCTGCGGCAGTGAAACGGCGAACGGAACATTGGTCGCCTCTTGGCACGTGATGACGTGCGTGACCCCCCGCAGCGAAGAAACGCCGATAGGTATCAAGAACGCGCCCAACAAGCCGATGAGGGCGAGCCGTGATCGCAGCAGAGGTACCAAGCAACTCGGACGGTACGGGGGGTGTCAATGGCTAAACGCGTAGTCATTTCGGACCATACGGCTGGGCGGGGCCTCAGCTACACGCAAGTTCGCGTGTTGCTGTTGTGCGCCGGAATCGCCTTTCTCGGGCTGACTGCCGGCGTCAACTACGTGCGCCGGGTCGAGACCGTCGAAGTGGCGGCGATCCTGCTGTTCCTGCCGATCTTCGTCGCCTTCGTGTTCTGCGACTGGGTGGGCGGCATCGTCGCCGCCGTGGCCGCCGCCGGGGTGTACATCGCCCTGCGCGGCGACGCCATTCACGCCGTCGGCTTTGGTCAGTTCGCCGGCGTCATCGTGTCGCGGTCGATCGCCTTCGCCGCGTTCGGTGTGGTCGGCGGCGTGGCCAATCGCTACGTGCGAGCCTCGCTCACCAAGCTCGACCTCTACGACCACGTCGACGACGCGACCGGCCTCTACAACGCCCGCTTCTTCATCGAGGTGACCGAGCTCGAGATGTCACGGTCGCGCCGCTACGAATCGATCTTCTCGGTCAGCTCCGTCGACATCCCGGCCTCGACATTCATCGGCGTCAGCCGCCGGCGCCGTGGGCGCGTCCTCGGCGAGATCGGCCTCGGGCTGCGCTCGAGCGTGCGCACCGTCGATCGGGTCGCCCACGCCTACGACGGCGAGCGCCACCGCTTTGTGGTCGTGCTGCCCGAGACCGGGGTCGAAGGCGTCCGTATCTTCACCGAACGCCTGGCCCAACGGCTCAGCGCGCTGCTCGGGATCGACACGATCACCAGCCACGCCGTCACGTTCCCCGATCACGGCGAAGCCCTCGACGAACTGCGGGCCGAGTTCGCCGCCATTGATCGGGCCGAGCATCCCGCTGCGCCCACCCCCCTAAACGTCGTCGCCGCCTAAGACCGCCGCCTGTTGGCGGTTTCCCTTCTTCCAACGCGTTACACCGTGTCGCTACCCTGGCCGGGCGCCGCTTCCCCCTGGTGTTGATCTCCAGAGGAGAAGCGCGATGTCCGCAGTCCCTACCGTTCCGCCCCAGCTCCACGCCGCCGTCACCAACTTGGTCCTCGCCGTCGACGAGGCGCTCGGCGACGACTTGTCACAGCCGGCGCGCCTCTTGATGTTCGAACCCGACGACAACGGGCTCACCTTCGGGGTCAAGGAGTTGCCCCGCTGCCAGCACCCGCTGGAGGTGCTGATGGGCTTCGTGGCGCCCGACGAGTGGGCCGCGCTCGGCGCGGTGTGCCACGGCTGGGCCACCCGCCAACTCACAGTGCGGCCGTCGAACGCGGAGGACCGCGTGAGGATCCGGTCGATACACGTGAGCGCCAGGGACGGCGGCGAGATCGGCGGCTACCGACAGGCCGGGTCGCCCTTCGAGCTGGCGCCGGGACCGGCCGAAGGGATGGTGCCCGACGCGCTGCGCCGGGCCCTCGGTCTGCCGACGGCGCCCGCCTCCATCCCCACCGCCGAGCTGGCCGGCGCCGACTGGCTCGACGCCATCCTCGACGACGCGTCGGCCGTGGCCCGGCCGCCCGAGCCGGTGCCCGACTGGGACGACGTGCGCTGGGAAGTGATCACCGGGCGTCGCGTCGTGGGCGACCTGTCGCCCACCGTGGCCACGTGGATGGACGCCGGCATGGTGGCCCGCTGGTTGGGGCCTACCTACCCCTGCACGACCGACCACCTGGCCGCCGTGCGGCGGAGCGTCGACCCCGCCGCCTACGACACGATCGTCGCCACGTTCCGGCGGTGGGCGCTCCTCGCGTAACGCGCGCCGCGGGCCTACGGTCTAGGGCATGACCCTCCAGGCACTCGCTCGATGGTGCTTCCGGCGCCGGCGCCTCGTATTGCTGTTGTGGATCGGCGCGTTCGTGTTGATCAACGTGATCGGCGGCGTCATCGGCAGCAGTTACACCGACAATTTCAACGGCGGCAAGGGCGACGCCCAAGCGGCGTTCGACCTCCTACAGACGCGGTTCCCGGCCCGGGCCGGCGACACCGCCGACGTGGTGTTCGCGTCCGACCAAGGCGTGACGCGCGGCGAGGTCGTCGACGCGGCCAACGCCCTGCTCGACGGCGTGAAGGGCACGCCCCACGTCACCGGCGTCGAGCGACCGTCCCAGTTCGGCCGGGTCAGCCCCGACGGCACCGTGGCCTACGGCACCGTCACCTATGACGAGCAAGCCGGCGACCTGCCGGCCAAGACCGCGCAGCCGCTCATCGACGCGGTGAACAAGGTCAAGGTGCCCGGCCTCAAGGTGGAGCTCAGCGGCGAGGTCGTCAGCCGCGCCTTGCAGCCTCCCCAGGAGCCCACCGAGCTGATCGGCCTGCTCGCGGCGATCGTGATCCTCTTCCTGGCGTTCGGGTCGTTCCTGGCCATGGGCATGCCGATCATCACCGCCATATTCGGCGTGGGGATCGGCTCGGTATTCGTCGCCCTGCTGGGCCACGTCATCACCGTGCCGTCGTTCGCGCCGCAGGTCGCGCTCATGATCGGCCTCGGCGTCGGCATCGACTACGCGCTGTTCATCGTCACCCGCCACCGCACCGGCTTGCACGACGGGCTCAGTCCCGAGGACGCCACGGTGCTGGCGCTCACCACCGCCGGCCGCGCCGTCCTGTTCGCCGGGTCCACCGTCATCATCTCGCTGCTCGGCATGTTCCTGATGGGCATCTCGTTCATCTACGGGCTGTCGCTCGGCGCGGTGCTCGCCGTGCTGATGACGATGGCCGCGTCGGTCACGCTGCTGCCGGCGATCATGGGCTTCGCCGGCCAGAAGCTGGCGGGCAAAGAGCGCAAGGAGCGGAAGCACCATCGCGAGACGTGGGCGTACCGGTGGAGCCGTCAGATCCAGAAGCGCCCGTGGATCATGGCGGTGGTGAGCCTGGCGATCCTCCTCACCATGGCCATGCCGCTGCTGTCGATCCGGTTGGGAGTCTCCGACCACGGCAACGACCCCACCTCGCTCACCACGCGCCGGGCCTATGACCTGCTGGCCAAGGGTTTCGGGCCTGGGTTCAACGGACCGATCCTGCTGGCCGCGGATCTCACCGGGTCGACGACGAAGGACAGCGTCGCCGCCTTCGCCGACTCGCTGCGGGCCGATCCCGACATCGCGTTCGTGGCGCCCATGACCGTCAACGACGCCGGCAACGCCGCCGTCGTTCCGGTCATCTCCAAGTCCGCGCCGCAGGACGCCGCCACGTCGCGCTTGGTTCACCATTTGCGGGCCGAGATCCGCGACAAGGGCTTCAACATGCACACCGGCAGCGTCACCGCGTTCGGCATCGACGCCGCCGACCAGGTCGGCGCTCGCCTCCCCATCATGGTCACCGCGGTGATCCTGCTCTCGTTCCTGCTCCTGATGGCGGTGTTCCGTTCGGTGCTGGTCGCGGTCAAGGCCGGCGTGATGAACCTGCTGTCGATCGGCGCGGCCTACGGCGTGATCGTCGCCATCTTCCAGTGGGGCTGGCTCAGCGACGTCGTCGGCATCGGCCGCCCTGGGCCGATCGAGTTCTGGGTCCCCATGATGTTGTTCACGATCCTGTTCGGGTTGTCGATGGACTATGAGGTCTTCCTGCTGTCGCGCGTGCGCGAGGAGTACCTCCTCAGCGGCAACAACGCCGAGGCGGTGGCCGACGGCCTCGCCGCGACCGCTCGGGTGATCACCGCGGCGGCGGCGATCATGATCGCGGTTTTCAGCTCCTTCGTCCTCGGCGATCTGCGCGTGCTGAAGCTGCTGGGACTCGGTCTGGCCACCGCCGTGTTCATCGACGCGACCCTCGTCCGCATGGTGCTGGTCCCCGCGACGATGGAACTGCTGGGCGACGCCAACTGGTGGTTGCCCAAGTGGCTCGACCGCCTCGTCCCCCGCATCAGCGTCGAAGCACCGCCGGCGGTCGCGGCGCAGGTGGCGGCGACGACGGCGGCGCCCCGTGTGGCGGTAGGTGCCAAGGGCCGTCGTGAGCGCCCGCTCGTCGCCGCCGGCCGCCAACGCAAGTCGTAGCCACGCGCCGGCGGACCTCTGGCGGACCGGCGATTACCCCGCGATCAATCGAACCTCTCCAAGATTGCGCGAACGGGCGGTTTGGGAGGGTTTATGGGCGCCCATCTGGCGTCTTGGAGAGGTCGCGACACGACCGCTGACGCGGCGCCCACCGAGTACACGGTGGCGTCGCGGTAGCGGGCCAGGGGCGTGAGGCCCAGCGCGTTCCGGAGCTTGACGCCCAGGACGCGCTGCTTTGGGCTTCGGGTGGGGTGGTCGAAGAAGGCGACGATGGCGCGCTGGCCACGGAGGGCGCGCTGGAGCGCGCTGAGCTGCTCGTCGTAGTGCTGGTTCGGGCCTCCGCTGAACAAGTCGCGCCCGAGGGGAAGGAACAGGGGCGTCCGGCGAATGTGAAGCCAGATCGGGTCGGGGGCGTTGCTCACGATGGCGACGTCGCGGTCGAGCTTCGCCAGGAACGCGATGGTGGGCGACGCCCGCCACGCCGACGCCGCGTACCCCGCCGAAATGCTGCGCGGGAACCGAGGGATGTTCGTCGCCACCAGCACGACCGCGGACCACACGAGCACGCCGGTGCAGAGCGCGCCCACCCATGCGCGCCGCCACGATGGCAACGTCGCGGCAGCACTGGTGACCGCGATCGTCGCCAAGAGCAGCACGGGCAGAAACATGCGCGACCCGAATGAAAGGTTGTTGTCCAAAAGGCTGCGCACGGCCACAACGAAGAGCGCGTACGCGGCAGCGAACATGACACACAAGGCCGGGAGCGACGGGGGGCCGGCCGCCAAGGCCAGGTGGCGGGCCTGCCAGGAGGCGCGCGCCGCCCACAACAGTAAGGCGACGACGACCAACAATGTCACCGTCGCCCAAGGCAGGTGGTGCGGGCCGACCCACGCCAGCGTCTTGTCGGCCGCCTGCCGCCACACCGCGGCGCCCGGGGGATGCAACCCCACGCGTCGGTCGCTGGCCTGGCCAGAAACCACCGCATTGCGCATCAACCACGCGCCCAGCGGGAGGAGCGCCGCGGCGAGCACGACGCCGGCGCGGGTGAGGCGCCGGCGAACGTCGCCGGTCGACCACATCGCGATGGCGAGAGCCGCGCACACCGCGGGCACGACGCCGGGAAAACGCGTGAGCCCACCCACGGCGGCGGCCACGACCAGCACCGCTACCGTGCGTCCGCGTGGCCGGGCCAGGTACGAGTGGGTCGCCGCCAGGACCACCGCGAGCGATAGCAGCGCGAGCGGCTCCGACAAGAGCCGAGCG
>JACDEA010000482.1:1661-2143 GCA_013816725.1 Actinomycetota bacterium | reverse complement strand
AGGCAGAACCGCTCCAAAGCGATCCGGGATCGGCCTCCATCTCTCCGGTCGTCCAGTTCTGAGCGCAGGTGGATTCCCACGTGAAATACGTCGCGATCGAATGTGCGACGACGAACAGCAAACAGGACGCCGCGACGACGGGGATTCGCCAGGGACGGACTCGGTCCAGGGTACGGTCGACCGCGCTGAAGGTGCGCCGATTCATTGATGAGCCAGCTTCCAAAGTGATTGGCTCTTACCCCGGTAGCAACAGAAACGGCGAGTAGTACAGGAACGCTAGCGCTCCGCAAACGAGCCATGCGCCCGCCAGCCACCGCAGATCACGGCGCTTCGCCCACCTCCACCCCATCACGAGGAACACGATCGGCGGGACGACCCAGAAATAGAAGTGGTGATTGTCTTGATAGGCTGATTGTCCCCGACAGAACCGTCCCAGCGTCGAGTTCGGATCGGCGTTCATGTCCGACCCGAATGCCATCGAG
>JACDEA010000482.1:0-1651 GCA_013816725.1 Actinomycetota bacterium | reverse complement strand
ACATCAGCACAGTGAGCTTGCGATACCCGATCTGTTGCTCGTCCGTCAGCCCCCTACCTGACGTCAGCCAGGACTCGATCGCGGGCATCGCGCGCTCCTCCCTCGTGTCTGAGTTGGCGATGCCGTCGGGGTGTCTCATGAGTGCAACGCTATCCGTCGCGCACTACCGGCGCCATCACTCAACCGTCCGGGAAACCGGTGGTCGAGGGGCTTGACAGCAGAACAAATGTTCTCTATGATGCCCGGTAAGCGGCACGCCAGGCATGCGCTCGGAGGCCTGGGCAGGTACTCATCGGAAGCCGGCGTGGAACCCGCCGAAACCCTAGAGCGCTCTTCATAGATGTTGGCCATTGGCGAGGGGATAGCCGGCGTCGCGGTAGAACCCGCGCACGTCGGCCGGCGTGACCCCGTCGAGCGCCGGCTTGGCCGCCGCCACCAGCCCATCGAAGTCGCGCGCCTCCGCCCGGCGCAGGGCGGTCTTCACCTTGGCGAAGGCCGGCTCGATGGGGTTCAGGTCCGGCGAGTACGTCGGCAGGTGACGCAGCGCGCACCCCGCCTCGGCCACCAGCCGCCGGGCGGTTGCGCTCTTGTGGACCGACAGGTTGTCGAGCAGGACCGTCTGCCCTGGCCGCAAGGTCGGCACCAGCTGCTCGGCGACCCAGACCTCGAAGGCGTCGCGGTCGAGGGCGCCCGGCAGCAGCGTCGGGGCCGCCATCCCGGCCGGGGTGAGCGCGCAGATCAGGGTCACTTGCTCCCACCGCCCTCGTGGGACGTGGCCCACGGCCCGTTCACCGCGCGGGGCGCGGGCGCGCAGCGGGGTGAGCGTCGTGGGGGTGCTCGTCTCGTCGAGGAAGACCAGGTCGGCCGGGTCCCAGCCCGCCGCCTCCGCCCGGAAGGCGGCCCGTGCCACGGCGTCGCGCTCGCGGGCGATCAGCGTCTTTTTTTGAGCGGGAGCTTGAGTCGGGCGAGTGTCCGGCTCATCGTCGCCGTGCTCACCGCCGCCTTGCCCGCCGTCGCCCACGCCGCACAGTGCATGGCCAGCGTGGCGTCGGGGTGGGCTGCCACCTGGGCTCGTAGATCGTCCTCCTCGGCCGCGGCGATGGTGCGGACGCGGCCGGGCGGACGGCCGGGCGTGAGGTCGCCACCCGCGGCCACGCGCTGCGCCCAGCGCCGCTGGGTCCGTTGGCTGACGCCGAGGGTGCGTTCGACCTCAGCCGCGCTCAGGCCGGCGTCGCGGGCCCGGAACAGCCGTTCGCGGAGGTCGAGGGAGTACGCGCGGGGCATGTCCACCAGCGTGCCACGTGGACAACGACTGTGCAACCCGCTCTAGCCGCCGACCCCTCTCCCCGGGAAGAGGGGAGCTATTGATCGGTTGTCGACTCCAGGGTGATGTCGATCTGCATGGCCATCGAAGCGCCGGGGGCGAGGACCTGCAGGCCCGCGTCGATGCCCTTCGCCATCAGCTCGAAGACGGTCGGCGCGCAGGTGTAGGGTTCGACGGCGACGGATTGCCGGTTCTCCGGGGTGAAGACGACGCACTCGCGGAACGGTCCGGTGCAGCGTTGGCGGACCACCCGGCCATTGACCGGGTCGGCAATCATCAACTCGACCACTCGGTCGGCGTCGAGGGCGAGGCCGGTCAGGACGTCGT
>JACDEA010000062.1 GCA_013816725.1 Actinomycetota bacterium | reverse complement strand
TTGGGGCGCAGCGCGATGCGCCCGCCGCCGGTTCCCGCGGGCGTGAAGGCGCCGAGCACGGGCGTCGGCATGCCGAGGTAGGCGGTCGCGAACGCGCGCGCGGCCAACGCCGGGTCGCGGTACGAGTCGGCACCGTCTTCCTCGAAGGCACGGGCGTCGGGGTAGATGCCCCCCACCGACGCCGGATCGGCCACCGAAGCGGCGGAGGGAGTGGTCGTCGTGGACGCGTCGACTGCTGGCGTCGTCGATGGCGGGCTGGTGGCGACGCGCACGTCGCGGCTGTTGTCATCGCGAACGACGGCGAGGAGGACGACTGCGACGGCCGTGGCGAGGACCCCGAGCCCGGTCAGGCGCCGGCGTCGGCGCGAGCGCAGCGCTTCGCCGGACCGGTGCTCGAGGTCGTGCCATCCCGTCGGTGGAGCGACGACGGTCGCGGTGTGGCGCGCCAGCGTGTCGCGCAGACGGTCTTCGGGGGTCATCTGTCCTCCAGGTGCTCGGCGAGGGCCGCCAGGCCGCGGTGCAGGTGGGTCTTGACCGAGCCGGGGGAGATGCCGAGGGTCGCGGCGATGTCGCGTTCGGCCAGGTCGAGGTAGTAGCGGAGGACGACGCAATCGCGTTGGCGGCCGGGGAGCCGGCGAAGCTCGCGCACGAGGATGTGATGGTCGACGGACGCGCTCTCCATCGAGGCGTAGGGCTGGGGCGCCGCCTGCGGATGACGGCGCACGACCGCCCGTCGGCGCAGCTGCGACCGAGCGCCGTTCAGCACGGCGCTGCGCAGGAACTGCGGTCCCTTGGCGGAATCCCGCAGGCGGTCCCACGCCACGAGCGTGCGCACGAAGGCGTCCTGGACGATCTCCTCACAGGACGCGCGGTCGTCGATGAGGATCGAGGCCAGCCGCACGAGCGACTGGTACTCGCGGTGGTACAGGGCCTCGAGCGGATGCGGGTCCGCCGTCACCTCCCCGTGCGCTATGTCCCCGATGACGCTCATCCTGCCTCCTCGGACCGACAGACGCCCTGACACCCCACGTGGTTGACACGGCGGGCGAATTGCCTGATTCGCGGGCACCGCTCCGCCAATTGGGTGATGGCCAATGCAAGTTCGTGAGGACATCACCGCTAGCGAGGCAACCGCGGGGCGAGCTGCGGTGTCAGAGACTGTGTGATCGCCGCAATGGACCCGCGACTCCACGCTGAGCCAGTCGTCTCGATCGCAGCAGTGTTCGAGGCCGACTACTCCCGGCTGTGCCGGCTCGCGTATCTGCTGACCGGCGACGGGACCCGCGCCGAGGAAATCGTGATGGAGGCGTTCGTGCGCTCGCTCGCCAAATGGCGCACCGTCCGGGAGCCGTCGGCCTACGTACGGCGGACGGTCGTACGCCTCAGCAGCAACCGGCGCCGCCGCGCCTTCCTGGAGAGGCGACAGTCATTTACCCGCGAACCCGTCACCAAACCGGGCGAGCCGGTCGACCATGTGTTGGCCGCGGTGCGCGCCCTGCCACCGCGGCAGCGCGCCGCCGTCGTGCTCCGTTACTGGGAGGACATGAGCGAGGCCGACATCGCGTCCGCGCTGGGTTGTGCGCCGGGCACCGTGAAGTCGCAGCTCGCCAAAGCCCGCGTCGCCTTGGAGGCTGCGCTGACGAACGAGGAGGACCGATGAGTTTCGAAGACCGGATCCGCGATGCGCTCGGGCGGGCGGCGGATGAGAATCATGCCGGCACCCCTCGCGCCGAGGCACTTGAACGCGCCGTGAGTCGTCGGCAGCGAAAGCTGGCGCTGACAGGCGGCGGCATCGCCGCAGTGTTGCTGGTGGTCGGGTTGGCCGTCGCCCTGCCACGCGATTCGCGCACGCCGCAAGCGCGCCTCGACGCCGCCGGCCGACCGATCGACGCCGCCGACACCACCACAACCGACAATGGTCCTCCAGTGGGAAGCGTCAACGGTGAACAAACCACCACGACGCGCGGCGCCACAGTCTCACCGTCGGGGACTGCGTACGCGCCGCCCGCCTCGGTGGTCTATCCGAGCGCGACCACGGTCGCGCCGCCGCGCGCCACTACGACCAGTGCACCGCCGTCGACCAACGACACCGTGATGGTCAGTCAGGACGACAACGGCAAGACGTTCACGCTGCGTCCGGGACAACACCTCGTCGTTTCGCTCAGCGATCCCGGCTGGCGGTGGTCCGAGCCCGACACCGATAACAGCACCGTCCTCGCCCGCACTGCGGTGTCAGCCAATCCCGGATCGGATCACGTCACCGCAAGCTTCGACGCCAAGAAGACCGGACAGGCGCACGTAAGCGCGAGCAAGGACGCACCGTGTCGCGCCGCGAACCCGCCCTGCATGACGCCCACCTACTTGTGGCAGATCACCGTCAACGTGACCTAGCGATCTCCTTTGGCCAGCTATGTTCGGCCTTGCTCGCCGGCGAACGAAGCATCTCTTCGACGATCGCCAACTTGCGCGGCTCCTCGCTCGGCGTCAGTGCGGAAGGTCATCAGGTCGGCAGTTGCGATAGTCCGGCTCGGGGACCGGGTTGAGCCTGACGGCGCTGATCGTTGAACGACCTTCGCGCAGGCCCCGAGCCACGCGATGCATACCGTCCATTACGCGCCCGTCGACACCGAGGATGATCGGATACGGTCGGGCGCTCTTCGCGCTTTCGCGCGGATTTGAGCGCGGCAGGCGCACCGAAATCCGCGCGGAAGGCGCTAGGGGTGCGCGAGATTTGCCGGGTTTCGGAACCCGCGCATCACTGTCCGACGTCGATCGCATGATCGACGCGATCAAGCGGGCGACGGCGTCGCGGCCAACATGAACTTCTCGAGTAGCTCGTTGAATGGCTCGCCGAGGCGCTGAACCGAGTGACCGCGACCGGTGAGTACCGCGCGCTGTACCCGCGGTTCCAACGCGGCGGCCAAGGTGTCGCACATCCGCGCGTGCATCGCGCTGTGGCCACCGGACACAACGAGCTTCGGCCACGCGGCTTTCGCCAGCGTGGCTGCCGGGATGGTGGCCTCCGAGGGAAGCCGTTCGTCGAGGAGGAGTTGCGCGTGCTGGACCAGGTCGGGTGGCAGCGGGTTTGGCACCGACGACGCATTGCCGCCCAGGCTTGCGGTGAAGGCGGTGAGAAACGCACGGAGGTCGCCGTCGTGCGTGGCGACGAGGGCGGCGTGGCCTGCGAGCGACGCCTCGATATCGGCATCGCCTCGCATAAGCGAGAACACCGGCGGTTCGATCACCGTCAGCGACAGCACCGCCTCGGGCGCACGGCTTGCCGCAAGCAACGCGATGAGCCCGCCGTAAGAGTGACCGACGAGGTGTGCTGGCGCCTCCTCGCGAAGCAGCGCTGCGACGGCGCGAGCGTCACTGTCGAAGTCGCTCCGCTTCACGGGTGGATTGGGTGCGAAGCCAGGCCGGTTCAGGACAATGAGGCGCCAGCGCTCACCCAGCGGCTTCTGTTTCGACCAACTGACCGGACCGTTGGTGAGAGCGCCGTGAACGAACATCACTGGGACGCCCCGTCCCAAGACCTCGGTCTTCATGCAGCCAGCCAAGCACATGGCCGGATTAGAACATCGCGCAGCTCGTCAGAGGTCGGCGTGGTCAAGCGGGGTATGCGAGGAGCGGCGTGTTGCTCTACTTCAGGATCTCGTCGGTCTGTGCGGCTGGCCACACGCGAGCGCCGATATGCAAGGCGATTCCACACCGAACAGCGCGAGCGGGTCCGTCAAACGTGACGAGGAATTCATCACCCTTGGTGAACACTTCGCGGCCGTTGTGTCAGGCGATGGCCCCCTCACCCGGCGTTCGTGGAATCGAACTTTTTTTTGCCCACGTGCGATCATCGACTGCCGAAAGCGTCTCCGTCGAGCCGACCAGATCGGTGAAGAACACCGTTGCGAGCACACGCTCGACCGTCGGCGTTTGGGCGCGTGTCCGTCAGGAACTCCTCGACCTCGTCGAGACTCTCGCCGTGGTCGCCAAACTGCCAGTGGTGCCCCGTGTTGCGAGGCAGCGCGCCGTAGTACCCCCCGCTGCCTAGGCTCGCAGCGATCCGACGGGAGGCTGATGACGGACGCACGCGACGCCGTGCAGGCGCAATATGAGGAGTGGGTCTACCCCTTGCCCATTCCGGACATGGCCGCGGCAATTGCAGCCGGCGAATTTCAGGTCGGCGACCCATCGCTCGTGCGTCGCAAAATTTGGCCGAGGAACGTAGAGCCGGCAGCCCTTGAGATCCTTATCGCCGGCTGCGGTTCGAACCAGGCCGCGCACTTCGCGTTCACAAACCCCGACTGCCATGTGATGGGTATCGATATCTCTGGGGCGTCTTTGGATCACGAGACGCATCTCAAGCAGAAGCACAAGCTGGACAATCTCGAGCTCCGGCAGCTGCCAATCGACGACGTCGGCGATCTCGAACAGTCCTTCGATTACATCGTCTCGACAGGAGTCCTCCATCATCTGCCTGACCCTGACCGCGGGCTACGGAGCCTGCGAGAGGTCCTGGCGCCGCACGGCGTGATGAGCGTCATGCTTTACGGCCACTACGGGCGCCTCGGCGTCTACATGTTGCAGGAGGTGCTTCGCCTTCTGAGATCGAGGCAGGACGCAGATGGGCTGGCGATGGTTCAGCACCTCCTCGACACGGTGCCGTACTGGCACCCAGCGCAGGGCTACGTCGAGATTGCACCCGACCTGGGCTACGACGCCGGACTGGTCGATACATTCCTCCACCCAAGCGACCGCGCGTACACGGTGCCCCAAGTGCTGCAGTTCGCCCAAGACAATGGGCTCGCGTTCCAGGGGTGGCTCGACAGCGTCTACTACTCGTTATCGGCTCGGATACCCGCAGACGACGACATCTTCAGACAACGCGCCGAGCGTCTCGACAAAGCAGACCAGTGGAAGTTGTGCGAGTTGGTTTGGCAGTCGCCAAGCGCGCACCGGTTCTTGCTGTGCCACGTCGACAGGCCCGCGTCCGACTACACCCTCGACTTCTCGGGCGACACCTGGCTGGAGTACGTCCCGAGCCTGCGCCCTCCCATCCACGTCATTTTCAGGCAGCTGCTGCGATCACACTCGATCAGCGACGAGCCCGCATCGGCGACCGGCATGATCGAACGTTCGTCGCACAGTGTCGAACTCAGCGCGTTCGGCACCGCACTCCTTGACCTAGTGGATGCGGCGACGCCCATCCGCCGAATGCTTTCCGATACATCGTCACTCGCAGCCAACGCCGGCTGGACGACAGCCGAACACGTGCAAGCTGCACGTCGCTTCTTCGAGCAGATGGCGGAGTGGGATCACCTGCAGTTTCAGATCCCCTAGCGCCTGTAGGACTCCCGCGCGCGCAGCCCGAGTTCAGCCTCGTGCAGGCGGGCGCCATCTCGCCGGCGCCGCCCGACGCACCCGGGCTAGCCGGGTGTCCCGATCAGCAGGAGTTGCGACCGCCAACGGTGTTGCCGGTGGCGCTGTACGGGGGGGTGTTGGCGCTGCACGTCAACGAGCCGGTGATCTGGTTGTAGTTGATGACTCCCCCGCCGGTGTTGCCGGTGGCGGTGACGTTGCTCCGCAGGGTGTTCCCGCCACCAGGCCCGTCGCCGTTCAACTCGACTGCGCCCCGGTTGTTCTGCAACGTGACCGCGCCGTTGATGGTGTTACCGTACCCGCCACCCCCGCAGGTGCCGCCGCCGATCTCGAAGAACGCGGAGCCAGGGGCGCTGTTCGAGTAGGTGAATGAGCCGCCCACCGTCGTGCCGCCAATGCCCGAACTGCACCCCCCGCCGGTGAGCCCGGTGATGCTGATATTGCCTGCCACCGACGAGCCCAGCAATAGGACGTTTACGGGCTGGTTCGCCACCACCGACCCGCCGATGGTGCTACCGCCTCCACGTACCGAATTGAGGGAACCCCCAGGATCAACGACCACGGAGCCGGTGACCGTAGCTCCGTCGAGGACGCAGTTGGCGCCCGATGGCACCTCGACGTTGCCGTTGATGGTGCCCGTCAGCACGCCCGTGCACAAGGTGTTCGCGGCCAACGCCGGTGCCGCACCGATGACCCCGCCCACAATCGGGACCAAGACCGCCACCGTGATCATCGCGATTCGCCTCATGGTCGCCTGTCTCATGGTCGCCTCCTGTGTCAAGCCCGGCGCTCGCGGGCCGCGATCCAAGCCTACGTCGGCGAGCGCATCGTTGCTCTGACCGGTCTGTCGCGCCCGTCCGTCGAGAAAGATCGATCAGCTCCTCGAAACCGTCCGGGCCATAGCCTGAAACCTCGGCGGATTAAACGGGGATCCGGGGGCGCGTTCCTATCTAGCCGACCTCCACACGGCTGAGGGTGCCGGCGGAATCCCCCGTCCGGTGGATGTTGTCGGGTGTCGTCGGAGCGATGCTGTGCGAACATCCACAGGGGGTTCGTGTGATTTCGGAGTATCGCGGGGGGGAATTGCCTGTCGGCACGGTGACCTTTGTGCTGGCCGACGTCGAGGGCTCCACTCGGCTGTGGGAAGCCCACCCGGAGGCCATGAAAAGCGTGGTGGGCCGCCTAAACGCGGTCATCGACGAGACAGTCGACGCCCATTCGGGGGTGCGACCGGTGGAGCAGGGCGAGGGCGACAGCTTCGTCGCCGCGTTCAGTCGTGCATCCGACGCCGTCTCCTTCGCGGTTGACTTCCAGCGACGCATCGCGTCGGAACCCTGGCCCGACGGGATCGACCTCGCCGTGCGAATCGCGTTGCATAGCGGCGAACCCCACTTGCGCGACGAGGGCAACTACATGGGGGAGGTGCTGAACCGCTGCGCCCGGCTGCGGGCGCTGGCTCACGGCGGCCAGGTGCTCGTGTCCGGCGCCACCGCTGACCTGGTTATCGATCATCTGCCCGACGGGGCGTTTCTGAAGGACCTCGGCCTGCACCGTCTTCGGGACCTAACCCGGGCCGAGCGGGTCGGCCAGCTCTGCCACCCCGACCTGACGGCCACGTTCCCGCCGTTGCGGTCGCTCGACCGGCTCCCCAACAACCTTCCGCTTCAGCTCACGACCTTCGTCGGTCGCGGCGACGAGATGATTGGCTCGGCGCGCCTCCTCGCCGCTAATCGCATGGTTACCCTCACCGGCGCGGGCGGCGCCGGCAAGACGCGTTTGGCGGTGCAGCTCGCCGCCGAGCGTCTCGAGGACCATCCCGACGGGGTGTGGTTGGTCGATCTGGCTCCGGTCAGCGACGCCGCCCGGGTGGCGGCGGTCGTGGCCGGCGCGATGGGCGTGTCGGAGGTGCCGTCGGAGGCTCTGGCCGACACGCTGGTTCGCGAGTTACGCGACGCGCGGGTGCTGGTGGTGCTCGACAATTGCGAGCACCTGCTCGACGCCTGTGTCGGGCTGACCGAACGGCTGCTCCGCAGTTGTCCAGGGCTGACGATTTTGGCGACGAGCCGTGAGCCCCTTGGCGTCGAGGGCGAGGCCTCTTACCGCGTCCCATCGCTCGGCCTGCCCGCCGACGACGGTGACGGGTCCTGCGAGTCGGTCGAGCTGTTCGTGGATCGCGCTGCGCTCGTTCGCCCGACGTTCACGCTGACCCACGACAACGCCAGCGCGGTCGTGGAAATCTGCCGCCGCCTCGACGGCATCCCCTTGGCCATAGAACTGGCCGCCGCCCGCTGCCGCGCGCTGGCGCCCGCGCAGATCGCCACCCAGCTATCGGACCGCTTTGGGCTGTTGGCGGGCGGACGGCGCGCCGCCCTACCCCGTCAGCGCACCCTCGAGGCGTCGGTCGACTGGAGCTACGAGCTGTTGACCGACGACGAGCGCTCCGTGCTGAGTCGCCTTGCTGTCTTCGCCGGGGGTTTCAGCCTGGAGGCCGCCGAGGTGGTGTGCAGCGGCGACAGCATCGAGGCGTGGCGGGTCGTCGACCTGTTGACCAGCCTGGTCGACAAGTCCCTCGTCCAGGTAGAGGGTGACGGCCCTGCCACCCGTTTCCGTCTGCTCGAAACGATCCGCCACTACGCCCGCGCGAAGTTGATCGCGGTGGACGGGGAGGCGGCCGCGGCGCGCGACCGCCATCTTGGCTTTTTCGTGGCGCTGGGTGAACGGGCCAGGGTGGCACTGGTCGGACGCGACATGGTGGCGTGGCTGTCGAGACTCGACGACGAGATCGACAACCTGCGCGCCGCGCACGACTGGGCCGACGAGTCGGGCCGCCTGGAGGCCAGCTTGGAGCTCGGCGAGTCGTTGTGGGTGTTCTGGCAACGTCGCTACTTCGGCGAATGGCTCGAGCGGATGAGGCCGGCGCTCACCGCCGGTGTCGGCGACCAGCCGCTTCGGGCCCGGGCGCTCCTGGCCGCCGCGTGGATGAGTTGGAACGTCGGCGATTTCGACTCTGCCGTCCCCGCCGCCGAGGAGGGGAGCCGCATCGCGGCCGAGGTTGACGACGGACCGTTGCTGGGCCACGCGCTCGACGTGCTCGGCTGGCAAGCGCTGAGCCTTCTGGAGGAGCGGGCCGACGCGCTATTGGAACAGGCGGTCGAGCTCCTGCGGGCCGCGGGGGAGCACTGGTTCCTGGCCGACGCGTTGTGGGGGCTGGCTGCGATCGCGATCTATCGCGGCGAACACTCGACGGCCTGCGGCTGGGCCATCGACGCGCTGGCGGTATCGCGCGAGAGCGGCAACCCCATGCTGGTGGCCCGCAGCCTCATGTTTCTCGTGATTGCCCGGGCGAACCTTGGTCAGTTCGCCGACGCGGAGCGCCTGGCCCTCGAAGCCATCGATACCGCGGCGTTGGTACAAGATGAGCTGCCGCTCGCGGTCACCCAGGCGTGGCTCGGCTGGCTGGCCCTCGCCCGCGGCGACATCGCGACGGGCCTGGCCCTCTGCGATGAGGCCCTCGCCCTCAGCCGTCCCCACAACCTTGCCTTCGGCATCGCGATGGCGCTGTGGACCCGCGCCCGTGGCGAGTACCGGAGTAGCTCCCCCGGCGCGGCCGTGCCCAGCCTGGAAGAGGCCGAGGTCTACCTCGCCGCCATGGGCCAGGCCTGGGCGCTGGCCTGCTGTAAGGCCATGGCGGCCGAGGTCGCGCTCGCTCGGGGCGAAACCGAGAACGCCGGCCGACTCGTCGACGAGGGCCTGGCCCTGGTCGGCTCATCGCCCTC
>JACDEA010000481.1 GCA_013816725.1 Actinomycetota bacterium | reverse complement strand
GCCCAAGAACGCGGCGATGGCGGCTGGGGCTACGTGGCGGTCTGCAAGATGGGCCGCACAGGCCCGTCGCAAGGCGTTCGGGGACAACGAGTCACCGATACCGGCCCGGTCAGCGACAGCCCCCGTGACCAGCCAAAGGCCCTGTCTGGTGAGCCGCTTGCCCCGCCGGTTGACCAGCACGGCGTCGGTACCGGGCCGGAGCCGGGCCCGGCCTGACGGCTCGAGCCAACGGGTCAAGGCCCGCTGAAGCACGGGCACGGCGGGAAGAACCCGCTCGTGCGGGCCGTCCCGATCGACGGTGATGACCTTGCCGTCGAAGGCAACATCGCCCAGGTCGAGCGAGATCGCCTCGCTCGCCTTCAGGCCCGAGTAATAGAGCAGGGCGACACACACGGCGTCGCGCCGCCGCTCGACCGTGTCCCCTTTCGTCGCCTCGATCAGCCGAATTACCGTTTCCTCGTCGAGGTCGTGGTCTTGGTCGGCCGCTTCTACCGGCAGACCGGCCAGCTCGGGTCGCGCTTTAGTGGCGTCGTCGTCGCGCCAGCGGTGAAAGATCCGCAGGGCCACGACGGCCCGGGCCGCCGAACTGGGCCGCTTCGTGGCACGGATGTGTTCAACGTACGCGGCCAGGGTTCGGGCGGCGACGTCGCCGGCCGGCCTCACGTCGCACCAGCGCAAGTACGCGGCGACGACGCGTCTGTAGGACGCGACGGTGTTGGCGGCCCGGCCTTGTTCGCCGAGCCATAGGGCGAATTCGGCGGCGAGGTCAGCCAACCGCGTCGAGCGGCGCTGTGAACGGGCGGCCGAGCGCCTCGGCCACCGCGGGCTGGGTTACCGCGCCCCTGACGGTGGTGAGCCCGCCGACGAGCTCGGGATGAGCGGCGAGTGCTCCTTTCACGCCGTCGGTCGCCACGGCAACGACGTAAGGCAGCGTGGCGTTGGTGAGCGCATACGTGGAGGTGTGCGGCACCGCTCCTGGCATATTGCCCACGGCGTAGTGAATGACGCCGCCGAGTTCGTAGACGGGGTTGTTGTGCGTTGTCTCGTGGGTGGTCGCGACGCAGCCGCCCTGGTCGACCGCGACGTCGACGATCACCGCACCCTTCTTCATGGCCCGCACCATCGGCTCGGTCACGACCTGTGGTGCCCGTCCACCGGCCAGGAGAACGGCGCCGATCACGAGATCGGCCTCGGCCACCGCCCGCTCGACTGCGGCGCGGTTCGAGGCCAGCGTCATGATCCGACCCTTGTGGATCTGGTCGACCCAG
The DNA here is from genome assembly GCA_013816725.1 of Actinomycetota bacterium. Classification (GTDB taxonomy): domain Bacteria; phylum Actinomycetota; class Acidimicrobiia; order Acidimicrobiales; family JACDEA01; genus JACDEA01. The sequence continues at coordinate 881 of JACDEA010000481.1, read as the reverse complement.
CGCAGGCGGTCGAGGTCCTTGTCGAGCAAGATCACCTCGGCCTCCATCCCTTGCGCGATCCACGCCGCGTTCCATCCGACATTGCCGGCGCCCAGCACCACAACCCGCGCCGGTCGCACACCCGGTGCCCCACCAAGCAGCACGCCGCGTCCACCATGAGTCCGTTCCAGGAAGTGCGCGCCGACCTGGGTGGCCATTCGGCCCGCCACCTCGCTCATCGGTGCGAGCAAGGGCAGAGCGTGGTTCGCCAGCTGCACGGTTTCGTATGCGAGGGCGGTGGTGCCCGCGGCAAGCAGCGCGTCGGCCACCTCGGGGTAGGCCGCGAGATGCAGGTAGGTAAACAGCACCTGGTCGGCTCGCAAGCGGCCGAACTCGCTGGGCTGGGGTTCCTTCACCTTGACAACAAGATCGGCGCCCCACGCTTCGGTTACGTCGGCCATGCGAGCGCCAGCGCGGGTGTAATCGTCGTCGTGGATCGACGAGCCGTCGCCCGCGCCGTGCTCGATCAAGACCTCATGGCCGTGGGCGACGAGTTCGGTGACGCCGTCAGGAGTCAGCGCCACCCGGTACTCCTCGGTCTTGACCTCGCGGGGCACGCCGACGCGCATGGCCGCCTACCGGCCTGACGCGATCAGGTCGCGCGCGAGCAGCAGGCCGATCATGGTTTTGGCATCGACGATGTCGCCGCTCGCAATCATCGCGATCGCGTCGTTAAGCGAATGCCGCTCGATCGTCATCGCTTCCTCCTCCACCGAATGGGCTTGCATCGGCACCTCGGTGAGATCGCGGGCCAGGTACGTGAAGGAGAGCTCGTCGCAGAAGCCGGGCGAGTTGTAGAAGCGGCCGAGCAGATTCATGCGGCCCGCCTCCCGGCCCACTTC
>JACDEA010000480.1 GCA_013816725.1 Actinomycetota bacterium | reverse complement strand
CTGCTGCTGTGGCCGGCACTCGCCGGCGGGGCATTCACGACCTGCCGTCGCTGGTCGCGTCGGCATCGATGCTCCTCGTGCTCGTCGCCATCCTGCCGTCGGCGCTGAACCTGCCGCAGTCGAACCCCACCGAAACGCCGGAGTTCGCGCCGGTCCCGCCCGAGGACGACGCGCCACCATCGACGCCCGGCAACCTCGCCGCCCTCGGCTCGGCCGCGTCCGCCGCCCTCGAGGGCGGCCTCGACGAGTCGGCCGGGTCGCCTCCACCCCCGCCGCCGGCGGGCGGGCTCCAGGGCAAGAACCCGTCGAGCAAGCGCTGTGTCGGCAACCCGCCCCGCCAGACGGAAGACCCGCTGTCGCCGCCGTGCGTCGGGTTCTTCCAGGGCGACAACGGCGGGGCCACCGCCACCGGCGTGACCAAGGACGAAGTCCGGGTGCTGTTCGTGATCTATACCGGGCTCGGCGGCAACGACACCTGCCGGCAAGGTGGCACCGGGCGCGGCTTCGAGCCGTGCGAACCGGTCGGCTACCGCGATCTGGCGACGCCGCCGGCGGACGAAGAGGGCGTCTGGACCCGGCAGTTGCGGTTGCTCCAGCGCCACTTCAACGAGCGCTACCAGACCTACGGGCGCTTCGTGCACTTCTTCATCTACTACGACGGCGGCCCGTTCAGCCCCGAAAGCCGGAAGGCGACTGCGGCCGACAACGCCTCCACGGTGAAGCCGTTCGCGGTGGTCAACGGCATCTCCGGGTTCGGTGAGGACTACCTGGCCGAGATGGCCCGCCGCGGCGTGATCAGTTTCATCCCCGGCGGCACCGACAACCTGGCCGGCCTCCCCGCGTCCGACCTGCGCCGGTTCCCGGGCATGGTCTGGGGTTTCGACCCGTCGGTGGAGCTGCGAGCCGAGAACTTCGCCGCGTACGTGTGCCAGAAGGTCGTCCCGTTCCCGGTCAGCTTCAGTGGCAACGGCGACGCCGGCCAACCGCGCAAGCTCGGCCTGCTGTGGCTCGACGACGCCGAGAACGCCTTCCCCCAATTGCGGGTCTACGCCGACATCGTGCGCCGCCGGGTGACGGAGTGCGGGGGCAAGTTCGTGGTCGAGAAAACCTTCCCCGCGTACTGCACCCCGTCGGGCGGCGCCGGCGTCTGCTCGGCGGACCCGGCGTACTACCAGAACGCCCCGGACAACATGGCCGCGTTCAAAGACGCCGGGGTGACCACGATCATTTGGGCCGGCGGCGGCGACATAAATCAGGCCAAGGCCGCCGCCCGCCTCAGATACTTCCCCGAGATCGTGCTCGGCGGCGACAACCTCAACGAGGTGACCCTCGAGGGCCAGTTCAGCGACCAGTCGGTCTGGCGGCACGTCTTCGCCGTCACCACCTACACCCGCCAGAACCCGCTGACGGAAACGCCGTGTTACCAGGCGGCCAAGGAGGTCGACCCGGCATCCGATTCGACCGACATCCGCAACTTCGGCTGCAAGCAGTACCCCGCGGTGCGCCAACTGTTCACCGGCATCCAGGTGGCCGGGCCCCGCCTCGGCAAGACGTCGATGGACAAAGGCTTCCACGCCATCCCCAGCGTGCAGAGTCCCGACCCGCGCGTGCCCGCCTGCTTCTACGACGACGGTGACTACACCTGCGTGAAAGACGCCGCCGTGCTGTGGTGGGACCCGGCCGGTGACGACCCCGAGTCGACCAACCCGGGCTGCATGCGGATGGTCGAATCCGGCAAGCGCTACCGCACCGGGGACTGGCCCCGCGAAGACGTGCGGGCGAAGCAGCGGCCCGACGACCTGTGCAACGCCATGGGCCTCACCATTTGAGTGCTAGGAGGACTCCGAATTCTATGACCCGAACCTTGCGTCTGCTGCTCGTCCTTGTCGCCGTCGCCGGTCTCGCCGCGGCGTGCGGCGGCGACAAGAACGTGGGCGACAAGTCCCTGCTCGAGGGCACCGACGGCGCCGCCGCCGACCGGCTGGGAGCGACGACGACCACCGCGGCCGCCGCGCCCGGTCCCGGGGATGGACCGGCGACGACTGCCGCTCCGACGAAGGCGACGACCAAGGCGACGGCCGCTGCTTCGAGCTAGAGGACTAGGGCCTGTCCGGAAAGTGGCCGCGGTGGATGACACGCGATACGTGGTGCGAGGC
>JACDEA010000479.1 GCA_013816725.1 Actinomycetota bacterium | reverse complement strand
GGCCGGTGGGGCGGACCAGCAGGACGAGCAGGAGCACGAGGAACACGGCGACGTGCGGTGGACCGGGCACGTCGACGTTGAGCGAACGCACGATCTGGTTGGCGGCGGCCACGGTGATGCCCAGGATGAGACCGCCGGTGACGGCGCCCACCATCGAGGCGATCCCGCCAAGCACCGCGCCCACGAACGCCGGTATCAGGAACACCGCGGTCATCAGCCCGGGCGAGAACGAACTGCTGAACACGCCGGCGCCGAGCATCCCCGCCACTGCGCCGAGCGCGCCGGCCATGGCCCAGGCCAGCGTGCGCATGCTGGCGATGGGCACACCCTGTAGCTCGGCGGCGAAGGGCTCCTGCGCCGTGGCGAGCAGCGCCACTCCCGCCGGTGTGCGAAACAACAGGGCGAGCAGCGCGGCGGCGCCGGCCAGCACGACGAGGATGAGAACGTTCTGCCAGGCGACGGTGACGTCGGCGCCGGGCATCCGGAAGCCACCCTCGATGTAGCGGGGGAAGCGCCGGCCCTTGGCCTCGAAGATGATGATCTGCAACGACACGAGCAGGATCATCACGCCGGCGGTGGCGACCAATGACGTGACCGGCGAAGCGGCGGCCAGGCGGCGGATGACGACGGTGTTGACGAGGACCCCGAGACCGGCGCCCACGACGATGGCGACGATGGTCGCGATCCACAGGCGCCCGCGGTTGATGTCGGGGTCGCCGCCGATCTGGAAGCCGGTCATGATGACGTACGCGGTCCACGCCGGGATCGTCCCGAATTCACCCTGCGCGAAGTTCAAGATGCGGGTGGCCTTGTAGACGAGCGCGAGCCCGAGGCCGACCAGGGCGTAGACCGCGCCAAGGCCCAGCCCGTTGACCAGCACCTCGATGACCGTGCTCATGAGGGAGTGACCCTAGAAGCCCGAAGCGAAAGCGGCGACGGTGTTGTAGCGCTTGGCCGCGCAATCGGCCTTGAGTACGTGGACCTGATTGGCGCCAAAGTGATCGGTCGCTGAGTAGTTGAGGTCGGGGAACACGCCGGTCTTGACCGCCGTCTGCTTCTCCACGAGGTTGCGGAAGTCCTCGCGGGTCAGGTCCTTGCCGTAGGTGGCCTCGTAGCGCTTGAACAGTTCGTGCTGGGTCTTGGCGATGCCCCACAGCGCGAGAGCGAGGTCGTCGGGGGTGATGCCGAACTTCTGCGCGGCGGCGAAGAAGTCGGGGATGTTGGACTGGGCCCAGTCGAGGCCCGGGAAAGGCGAGAAGAACGTGCCCTTGTCGAGCTCAGGGCAGCCCGACTCGAGGATGGTATTGATGCCCATGGTCACGCCCACGCCGACATACTGCGGCTTGAATCCCTGCTGTGACGCCTGGTCGGCGAAGCGGATGTAGTCGACCGGCGCAGAGTTGATGTAGACGACCTCGACACCGGCCCCCTTCAGTTCGTTGGCGAAGGTGTTGTACCAGGAGGTGTCGCCCCGGGGATGGCGCAGCGTCTTGTAGTAGTTGAGCCCGGCGGCCTTCTCGCCCGCCTCCCATCCGTCGCGGGCGTCGTCGAAGTTGGGCGTGTCGGTGATGATCGCTGCGGTCTTCTTGCCCGGGAACGTCTTCTTCACGTATTGGGCGAGCAACCCTCCTTGCTGCTTATACGACATCGAGACCGCGTAGTAGTACTTCAGTCCGCGGAGGCCGTTCTCGGTGACGCCGGCCGAGAAGTACGGCACCTTCGACGACTCGGCGAAGCGGCCGCAGGCTTGGATCTGGTCGGTACCGCCGCCGCCGGCGAGCGCGAACGCGCTCGACGCCATCTCGCGGCAGGCCTGCACCGCGGTCGACGGCTGGTAGCGATCGTCTTTGAAGAGCACCTCGACCTTCGAGCGGCCCAGCACCTTTTCACCCTTGGCTTCGGTAATCCACCGCCAGTACATGTCCCGGGCCCGTTCGAACGACGCCACCGGCAACGGCGCCGCGCCCGTGGCCGGCGCGTGGATGGCCAGCGTGATCTTGTCGGCGGTGACGCCGGTGCGGGTGGTGCCGATCACCTTGGCCGGACCCGACGCCGCCGCCGGACCACCACCTGCGCCGCCCGCCTTGGACACCGCCCCTGCGCTACCCGCTGCCGCGCCACCAGCGGCACCGCTGGCTACGCCAGATGCGGCGGCGTCGGG
>JACDEA010000478.1 GCA_013816725.1 Actinomycetota bacterium | reverse complement strand
GCCTCGACCTCGGCGGTCTCGAGGAGAAGGACGTGAAGGAGGCCACCTTCCTGCTGTGGAAAGGCCACTGCTCGGTGCATCAACGGTTCCGACCCGAACACGTCGAGGCGTTCCGAGCCGAGCACCCCGCCGGCATCGTGATCGCCCACCCCGAATGCGCCCGCGAGACCGTGATGCTGGCGGACCACGTGGGTTCCACCGACTTCATCATCAAAACGGTGGACGCGGCCCCCGCCGGCAGCACGATCGCGGTCGCCACCGAGATCCACCTCGTGCAGCGCCTCGCCAACGAGACGCCTGGGAAAACCGTGGTGTCTCTCGACCCGCTGATCTGCCCGTGCTCGACCATGTTCCGGATCGACGCCGCCCACCTCTGCTGGGTGCTCGAGAACCTGGTCGACGGCAACGTCGTCAATCGCATCACCGTCGATGCCGACGTCGCCGAGCAGGCCAAGGTGGCGCTGGAGCGCATGCTCTCGATCGTGTAGCCCTCAGGTTGGCGCCTTTCGCGCCGATTGGGACATGTGACGACGACGCTGGTCCCGCCCGGCGCGTCGGCCGTGACCGCACCAGCCGAACCAGACACGCAATCGGAGTCACGGTCGTTGCTGGCCTGGGCCGCCGTCGCGGTTGGGATCGTTGCTTTCGCAGCGTCGTGGTTCCGGCACGCCACGTTTCGTTCGTCTTCATTCGACCTGGGCGTCTACGAGCAGGTCGTATGGAAGATGGCCCACGGCCACGGCGCCACCTCGACGCTCGTCGGCTGGAACACCTTCGCCGACCACCTCTCGCCGATCCTCCTGGCCTTCGTACCGCTCTACCGGATCGTCGCCACGCCGTTGTGGTTCTTCGCGGCGCAGGCCGCCGCCTTCGCGGTGGGACTGATGCTGCTCCCGGCGATGCTGACGGCGGCCGGGCTACCGGCGCGGCACCACCGACCGCTGTTCCTGGCCTACCTGCTGAGTCCGCTGATGTGGAACGCCGTGCTGTTCGACTTTCACACGTCGACGCTCGCGGTCCCCGTCTTGATCTTCGGGATCACCGCGGCGTTGCGCCACGACCGCCGGGGCATGGTCCTCGCCGTTGTCGGTCTGGCCCTGCTGCGGGACGACGTGGCCGCCGCCGGCGCGTGCATCGCCCTGATCGGCTGGCGGAGCGACAGCCCCGGGCGGCGCTTCCGTGTCGGCCTGGCCGTGGGGTCGTTGGCCTGGGTGGCGTTCGGGAGTGCGCTCGGCTCGGCCATGGGCGCCGATCGGTACTGGACCGAGCGCTACGGCTACCTCGGCACCAGTGCGACCGACGCCATCCTCCACCCCTTGCACACGATCCCGGCGCTCCTCGCCCACCTGGCGACGGGCCAGAACCTGACGCTGGCCCTGTTCTGGATGCTCCCGTTCGCGTTACTGCCCCTCGTGCGCCCGGCCTACGCGTTGCTCACGGGTTTCGTCGCGCTCCCGGTGCTCATAGCCAACGACGCCAACTTCCACTCGATGAGCTTTCACTATGGCGCGCCGCTGCTGCCGTTCCTCGTTCTCTGCGCCGCCGTCACCGTCGCCCGCCAGCGCACACCCCGACGCCAGACCATGTGCGGTGCGATGTTCACCGCGCTCTCCGTGGCCAGCTTCGTTCTCGTGGGGCCGTTCATGGTGTCGACGCTCCGCCTCGCCGTCGTCGCGCCGGGCGACGCCAGGGCCGCCGTCGCGACGATCCGGCCCGGCGATGTCGTGGTGGCGACGTCGTTCCTGGGACCTCACGTCGCCCACCGCAAGACGCTGTTTCCGTACCCGTCGCCGTTCATGGACGCTGATCGGAACTTCCCGCTGAATCCCTCTGTAACGCGGCTGTCGGGGGCGAGACAGGCCGCCGTCGACGTCGTGATCGTGTCCAAGGCCGCCCCGCGATTCGCACGGCTGCACAAGAAGTTCGCCGAGCTGCCGCAGATCCGCCGTGACTTCCGCGTCGAGCGATTCGGAACGGTCACGCTCTACCGCCGGGTCAAACCCGCCGCCTAGCTGCCTACGCGGGCAACAGGCGCTTGAGGAAACGGCCGGTGTGGCTGTCGGCCCGCTTGGCCACCACTTCGGGGGGACCTTCCACAACGACGCTGCCGCCGCCGTCGCCCCCTTCGGGGCCGAGGTCGATGATCCAATCGGCGTGGGCCATGAC
>JACDEA010000477.1 GCA_013816725.1 Actinomycetota bacterium | reverse complement strand
CCGCTGTGCCGCACTGCAACGCGTCGGCGGCCGACGCCATCTACGGCAGCACGTGGACGGTGTCGGTGACCTCGACGTTCCCGAATGCCAGCGTCGTGATCGACATCCGCTGGCCGGGCGGCAGCGGCAACTACTCGGGCATCACCGACGCCAGCGGCTCGTGGACCAAGACACAACGCGTGCAACCGTCCATGAAGGGCCACCGCGTCGACGTCAACGTCACGGTGAGCAGCGTCCGCTGCTCGACCAGCTTCATGGTGAGCTAACGGCGGAGGCCGTCAGCGGCCGACCGAGGCGGCCCTCGGCGACGGTCACGGCCGCGATCACCATGACCGCGCCCACGACGAGGTTGGCCGTGAGTGGCTCGTCGCGCACGACCACGCCCAGAAACACGGCGACGACCGGTATCACGTAGGTCACCATCGACGCCGTCGTCGCGCCGACATCGGCGATGAGCCGGTAGTACAGGAGATAGGCGACGCCGGTCCCGCCGCACCCGAGCGCCAGGACCGCACCGACCACCGCGGCGGTGAGATGCGGGCGGTCGGGCGCGACGACGGGCGTGAGGACGAGCGCGAGGGCGGTGGCGACCACGATCTGGCTGGCCGCCAGCACGTGCGGCGCGGTGCCCCGCCCGGTGACGAAGCGCCGCGTGTAGGTGAATGACACGGCGTAACACGCGGCCGCGCCGAGACAGGCCAACTTTCCGCTCAGCGCGCCGGCGGCGGCACCGGCCCGCCACGGCGCCAGGATGACGACGACCCCCGTGAAGCCGGCGACCAGGCCGGCCAAGCGGAGCCGCGTCGCCCGTTCCTCGGGAAGCACAACCAACGCGATCAGCATCGTGAGGAGCGGCGTCGCCGCGTTGAGCACGCCGGCGAGGGCAGACGACACCCGCACCTCGCCCCATGAGAACAAAAAGAACGGGAGCACATTGCCGACGACCGCGACGAGCGCGAGGTGCCCCCACGCGCCCCGTCGACGCGGCCACGTTCCGTGGCGGAGCGCGACCGCCACGACCAGCACGACCGCGCCGGTTGCCAGCCGCCCGAGTACGACCTGCGCCGGCGCCAGGCCCTCCAGCGCGATCTTGATGAACAGGAAGCTGCTGCCCCAGATCGCACCCAACGCGACGAATCGGAAGGCGCTCCCTCGGTCCACGCCAGATCGTCGCATGTCCCAGTCCCAAAGCCGCAGAACTGCGGTACGGTGAGCCTTCACGGCCCTTCTCTACGGGCCCCCGCAAGAGAAGGTGTCCCCCGTGCCCGACTCCTCCGGCAGCCGCCGCGCCGGGAATGCGGTGCAGGCAATCGAGTCCTGCAACAGCACATGGCTCTTCGACGCGGAGCGCATGCGTTTCCGGCGCGTACCGAAGGGCACCTCCATCGACGTCCCTGCGCCGCCTGAGGAGTGGGAGCCCTACTTCTCGCTCGACCTGGCCGACGACTCCGGCGCGTTTGTCGTCGCGCTCAACCAGGCGGGGACCCGCCTGCTGCGGTCCTATCGCCACGGTGTTCCCTGCCCCCACTGCGACGCCAACGCCACTTCGGAGCTGTCGCTTGAAGCGGTCAAGCTCGGCTACGACATCGACGGGACCGACGACACCTAGACGATCCTGTAGGTCTGCACCGCGTGGGCGACGACCGCGCCGTCGGCGTCGGTCGCGGTGATCTCGGTGAAGATCAGCTCACGCCCGCGCTTGACCGTGCGGGCGTGACACAGCAGATCGGACTTCTTGCAGGCGCCCACGTACTGCACCGTCATCGACACCGTCGACGCCCGATTCCCTTTGTCGAAGTCGTGGTTCGACCACGCCGCCGCCGCGCCGGTCGTGTCGATAGCTGCTGCGATCACCCCGCCGTGGTAGTACGTGCCGTCGTTGGTGAGGTCCTCCCGGAACGGGACCCGTGAGCGCACGTCGTCGGCCTCGTACATGTCGAACCGCAGACCCAGTGCGCCGATGTACGGCGTCTTGGGCATGAGGTCCCGGATGGCCAACCGGCGGCGCTGCTGTTCGTCATCGCTGAGTGCCACGCCGACAACGTAGACAGCCGGCGCGGTAGACAGCCGGCGCGGTAGACACCGCCCATGGTCGGTGACGCCCCCTTCGCACCGCCGCTACCGGTCGCGCCGATTCTCGGCGACGTCGTCCCCGCTCCGCGCACCTACGAGC
>JACDEA010000476.1 GCA_013816725.1 Actinomycetota bacterium | reverse complement strand
CGCGCACGGTGGTCGCGGTGTCGGCGGCCTCAGCGGCGGCGATGCCCATGGGCAGCACGCCCAGGAGCGCCCCGTCGATGCCCGCCTGTTGAGCGGCGGGATTCCAGAACAGGCGCTTGCCCTGGGGGATCAGCGCGCCGGGCGCGCGCTGCACCTCGAACACGCCGCAGGCGGCGAGGCTGCCGAGACTGCCGGCGGGAATCGGACGGTTGGCGATGGCGACGGAGTCGCTGATCACCACCACCGCGCCCACTGGCAGATCTGCCGCCGGGATGTGGTCGAGGTATTCGCCGCTGTGGATGAAGGTCGCGTTCATGGAGGTGCTCCGGAATGAGATGGTTGAGAATCAGGCGCCGAGGACTCAGGCCTCGCCCTTGAGCTTCACCGCCGAGCGGGGCTCCTGCAGAGCGACACCGAAGTCGTGGTAGCCGCGCATCTGCACGCCGAGGGTGGCGAAGTCGGCCTCGGCGGTTTCGATCACCGGCGCTTCCTGGCCGTTGAGGAAGACCACCTCGATGGCCGGCAGGTCGTTGGGATCGGCCAGCAGATACCACGCCTTGGACGAGTTGCCGGGGTACTGCGGATTCGACAGGTAGCGGCTGATCTCGACGCGGAACTTGCCCTGGTGAGGGTTGGCCACCGGGTACTTGGCGTTGGCCGTGGTCTCGCGCAGTTCCAGCGACTTAAACAACTGGGTGCCGATTGCGGAGAGCGACGGCGGCGCCAGCACGATCGCCGGCATGACGCCCAGCGGCTTGCCCTCGGGATCGACCTGCTCGAGGAAAGCCTGCTCGGCCTTGGTCAGACCGTCGATCGACAGCGCGGTGTCGGCGCCGGTGAGCAGGTTCTTGTTCGCGGCGGTGAAGAACGTGGCGTGGTTCAGGAACACGGTCCAGAACACGTCGTTGATCTTCAGGCCAGCTCCGCGCCCGAGCTTGCGCGGCACCAGGGTGATCGCGCCGAGGTCGTCGTTGATCAGGTCGCGCCGATCGATGGATAGCATCAGACCGTAGGTGTCGGCCTGGTTCTTGTAGCTGATCTCGCCGAGGGTGCCGTGCTTGATCTCGCCGCCGGGCGCGACCTTCTCGTACTGGTCCTTGCCGATCAGGCGGTAGCGGGTGATGGCCTTGAAGTCCGACACCGGACCGACCGCCGCGATGTTGCGCCACACGCGCTCCACCGCATTGAAGCCATCGAGCAAAAACTTGTTGGCGACGTTGGAGAGGATGCCGCCGAGGTCGATGGTCGAGAGCCCGGCTTGCACGCCGCCCATTCCGGAGAAGGCGGCGCGCAGGATCTGGCGCGGATCGCTCTTGAAGGTGCGCGCGGTCGCGCCGTTGGCCCAGGCCGCTTCGAGCAGCAACTCCTGCAGCGAGATGCCACCCCGGAAGCGCTTGTCGGCGGCGGTCAGGGCCTGCTCATCGCAGACCTTCGTCGGCTCGCTGTGCTTGCCGGCGAGGATGCACGCAGCTTCCAGCGTCGCCGGGGTCAGGCCGCTGTCGCGGACATGGACGGCCGGCGCGGTCGGACGCGCGGCGCGCAGCACTTCCAGTTCGGCGCGGGTCGCGTCCCAGCCATCGCTGATAGCCTTGGCCTCGATGATCGGGTGATCCTTGCCACAAACCTGGCGGATCGCGGCGATGCGCTGGGTCTCGACGGCAGCAGCGGCGCGCAGTTCGGCCACGGTGGGACCAGCGCTCTCGGGCGCGGCGGCCTGGATCACCGGCGGCGTGGCCGACTTCTCCGGGGTCGCGGTCGCGGCGGCAGTGGTGGTATCGGCGGCGGGAGTGGTCACAGCGGTATCTCCGGGGAGAGGAAGGGATTGATGGATGCCATGCACGGAGGCGGAGGTGTTCCCGTCCGCACCGAGATCGACGAAGCTGATCTCGCCCAGCGTCGAGCGGCGCACGACGTTGACCGGACCGGCGAAGGCCTGGCCATTCACCTGCACCGTCTGGCCTTCGCGGACGAACTCGTGCTCCTCGACGGCAGCGCCGATCGACGCCTGCCACGGGAATCCATTCTTCGACGAGACGACGACCTCGCGGGCGGCGGCGGTGTCGCGGCTGACCAGTCCGGTGGCGATGAGCTTGCCGCCCTCGACAGCGATGCGGTCGGTATGGCCGACGCCGAGGCTGGCGTCATGACCGAGGCGGATGGGCCGGTGCTGGGC
>JACDEA010000475.1 GCA_013816725.1 Actinomycetota bacterium | reverse complement strand
CGGCGGCGATGTCGTGGCGGTGCATGCGCATCCCGGCCAGGTCGTCCACGGCCTGGCGGACCGCGTCGGTGACACCGGTATCGCTGGTGGTGTACCTGGTGGTGTACCTGGTGGTGTACCTGGTGGCGCGCCACCCATTTGCGGTGGATGCGGTCGTTCTCGCTCTCGCCGGAGAGGTCGTGGCAGATTCGCGGCGGGCGGCTCGGCTCGGGTCCGTCGAGGATGGGTCGCCACAGCAGGCAGGTGTGCCAGGAGCAGCCGGGCTCGATCGAGATCCGGAACCCGATGCCGCCGTTGGCGAACTCCGGCGCAGAGCCGGCGTCGCCCACCTCGATGACCACGCCACGAGTGAACTCGCCATTGCGATACCGGTTGACTGTCCGGCGCGCATCCCAGGTGCTCTCCAGCGAGCCACGGCGGATCGTCCGCTGGCTCTCCACATCGACCAGGTCGGCGAAATCGGACTCGATGCTCAGCTCCAGATCGACGATGACGTGCTGCCGTGAGTAGTTGGTCAGCTCGTAGTCCTCGTGCATACCGAGACCGATCGCCCGATCCAACCTCAGGTGCAGGCAGCGTGGTGCGATCTCCTCGCCGTTCGCGCCCAGCATCTGGGGATTGGTGAACTCAAAGCGAGCAGAATGCTGCTTGACGGCCGCGCCGTTGCAGGGCACCGGCCGGGCACCACTGAGCGTGATCCGGTACCCGGACACCAGGCGGGTGTCGGCGGCGAAGTAGCCCTGCTCCTTGGTGCTCGACATCTCGCCGTCCACCTCGCACACGGCGAACTCGTCGTCGGCATGGATCGTGACAGTGGGGGGACCGACTCGGACGTCCATGTCTCATCTCCTCTGAACCATCAGCGGCACCTTGGCGACGATCAGACGACCCGGACGCCCCACGTAGTCGTCAGCGATTGGCCCGGTTCCAGTCGCACCAGCCCGTCGCCTCTCTGAAAGGCGTTCGGGGGGCAGTTCATCGGCTCTGTCCCGAGCCCTCGGCGACGACGTTGCGGCGGCTCGAGAGTGTCGACCTCGACGATCGTGGCGCGCTGGTGGCCACTCGTGATCTCGAACTGCTCACCCGACGGCGCAATCGTCATGTATCCCGCCATTCGCGGTAGTTGTCCCTCGCATTTGGAGGCTCAGCTTCAGTTAACCCCGGCGCCTACGACGGGGAGGCCGCGAGCGACCTGCGTGCCGGACAGTTTCTCGTTTGTTAATTTCCTGACGCGGTTGTCCCGCCCCGGCGTGGATACGGTGTCACTAACCGGCCCGAGCCGCACATGCGGTAACACAGGCCGCCTGAGCTGCCTTCGGGTTGGACCTACTGTGACCGGCCCCGTAAAGGCGAAGCCCCTCGCCCGGGTTCCCATTCTTCACACGTTGCGCCAGGTCATGGAGTCGATCAACGACACGTTCAAGGGCCAACTCGACCTGGAACGCCACGGCGGACATATCCCCGGCCGGAGTGTGGGTCCGCGCCCTCCAACGGGCCCTGGCCCAGACCGCCGCAATCTGGCACAACGACCGCGCCGGCCAGCCCCGTCAAGCGATCACTGCTCGCCTACGACCACTAACCGACCTTGGAATCGTTCATCTAGCCAGTGATCACAAGGTTCCGGGCAAGGGAGGCCGCGCCAACCACGCCTGAATCGTCGCCCAGTGCGGCTGCTACGAAGCTAAGATCGGGATGTGGTTGCAGCATCCAGGGCTGGGCGCCGGCAGCGATGCGGTCGGCGAGGTGTTGGCCAAGCTTCTCGGCCAGCCCGCCGCCCACGACGACGCGTTCCACATCGAGCAGGTTGATGACCGAGCTGACTCCGACGGCACCAACGGCCGTGTCGACCAGCTCGCCTGCGAGTGGGTCACCCTCAGCGAGGGCACGAGCCCACACTTTCGACATCAACGCCTTCTTGCCCTGGGCGTCGCGGATCTCGTACAACACGGTTCGGCGGCCGGCGGCGACCATGATTGACACTGCGGCTTCCATGGAGCGGCGCCCTGCGTAGGCTTCCACGCAGCCCCGGCGCCCGCACCGGCACAGCGCGCCCGCTTCCCGGATGATGACGTGGCCGATTTCCCCGCTCGCGCCGTGTGCCCCGGTGAAGGGAAGTCCGTCGAGGATCAGGCCACCGCCGATGCCGGTGCCCATCCATACCCCGAGCACGTTGCGGGCC
>JACDEA010000061.1 GCA_013816725.1 Actinomycetota bacterium | reverse complement strand
CGCCAGGGCCGGCCGTGCTCGAGCGATGGCGAACGGCGGCCGCGGCGATGCGCCAGGCGCTGGCCGCCGGCGATCCCAGTCGGCGCGTGCAGTGGGTGGCCGGGGAGATGGCCGCGCAGACCCTGGCGACGACCCGTCTGTCGGAGTGCTGGATCCACACCGGCGACGTCGCCGAGGCGCTCGGCCTCAACCTGGCGCCCTCCCTCCGCCTCTGGCATATCGCCCGGCTGGCTTGGCGCACGCTCCCGTACGCGTTCGCCCGGGCTGATCGCTCGCTCACCGGCCCGGTCGCGGTGTCATTGGTCGCGCCCGACAGCACGATGTGGGACTTCCACGACGAGGGCGTCGACCCGCTCACGCGGGTGGCGGGCCCGGCGTTGGACTTCTGCCTCGTCGCCGGCCGCCGGCGCGAGCCGTCACAAACCGAACTGACTGCGACCGGCCCCGACGCCGACGCGGTGTTGTCGCTCGTGCGGACCTACGCCTGACTCAGGTCGCCGAGGCTTTGAAGATGCTGTCGATCGACTCGTTCAGGAGCGCGTCGAACTCCTTGTCGCTCTGCTGCGCGCTCAGTCCTTCGGTGAGCGCGCGGGAGAAGCTGGCCACGACGCCGATGTTGCGGGCCAAGCGGGCGTTGGCCTCCTCGCGGCTGTAGCCACCTGACAGGGCGACGACGCGCAGCACGTTCGGGTGCTCGACCAGTTCCTTGTAGAAGTTGTCGGCTTCGGGCAGCGTGAGCTTCAGCATCACGTTCTGGCCGCCCTCCAACTCACCGAGCCGGCCCAGAATCGCCGCCTTGAGGAGCGCTTCGGCCTCGGCCTTTTGGGGGCTGTGAATGTCGACTTCCGGCTCGATGATCGGCACGAGGCCCTTGGCCAGGATCTGACGCCCGACTTCGAACTGCTGGTCGACGACGGCGTTGACACCCGTGTCGTCGGCCAGCTTGATGACCGAGCGCATCTTGGTGCCGAAGACACCCTTTTCGTTGGCCCGATCGAGCAGCGCGTCGAGGTCGGGCATCGGCTTCATCACCTGCGCGCCCTGGGTCTCGTCGGCCAGGCCCTTGTCGACCTTGAGGAACGGCACGACCCGCTTGACGTTCCAGAGGTACGTCGCCGAGCCCTGGCCTTGGATGTCGCGATCCATCGTGCCTTCGAACAGGATGGCGCCCAGGACGCGATCGCCGTTGAAGCTCGGGCTGGTGATGATGCGCGAGCGCATCTCGTGCATCTTGGCGAACATCTCTTCGTCGCCGGAGTACTCACCCTCATCGATGCCGTAGAGCTTGAGCGCTTTCGGCGTGCTACCCCCGCTCTGGTCGAGCGCGGCGATGAAACCCTGCTCCGTCTTGACCTTCTCGAACTGCTCTGCGTTCATGCCGTCATTCTGGCACTGCGTCGCGCCAGCCACCGCGGGCTATGAATTGCTGATGGCGAGAGGGATGGGCGACGACTGGGCCCGGCCGGTGGTGCACTGGGAGCTGCGGGCGGTCGACGCCGCGGCGGCGAAGGCGTTCTACGGCGAGTTGTTCAACTGGGACATCGGCGACGGGTTCGTGATGGACATCCCCGCCGGCATCGGCGGACCCGAGCCGGGGCCGGGCGGCCACATCCGCCCGGATGACACCGCGGGCGTCACGTTGTTCATCCAGGTGCGCGACCTGCGCGAGACGCTCGACAAGGCGGTGAGGCTGGGCGGCGCCGTCACCGCCGAGCCGTTCCAGTTCGAGGGGTACCCCACGCTCGCCGGCATCACCGATCCCGAGGGCAATCCGATCACGCTCGTGCAGCAGTGACGCTCGCCGCCCCGTCAGTCGAGCAGCAGCGGCGGGAGCATGTCACCAACCGGCGGCGCGTCAGTCGAGCGTCGTGTAACGCTTCGTCGCGACGGCCTCGGTAAAGCCGGCGAAGGCGGCGACCGAGTCGTGCGGAACGGCAGCGGCCGCCGTGGCGTCGGCATCCGAGCGCCACAGCACGATCACGATCCACTCGCGGTCGATGCCGCGGGCGGTCGTGCGGCGAACGAAACCGGGCTGGTTGGCGATGAACGCGGTCTGCACCAGCTTGTCGGTCTGCAGGAACGCCTCCTCGTCGGCGCCCGCTCGGAGCCGGAAGGTGTGCGTCTCGATGACGGCCATGCGCGCACGCTACGGGTTGGGCTAACAAGAGTGACGTGAACGACGTTTTGGGTTACGAGGGCAAGCGGGCGGTCGTAACCGGCGCCGCATCGGGAATGGGAGCGGCGGCGACCGACCTCCTCGTCGAGCTGGGCGCCCACGTGACAGCGCTCGACGTCAAGCCGGTCGAGCGGGCCGGCGTCCAGTCGCTCGTCGTGGACCTGCGCGACCGGGCGGCCATCGACGCCGCCGTCGACGCCGTCGCCGGGCCGGTCGATGCCGTCTTCAGCGTCGCCGGCCTCCCCGGTGCGCCGTTCTCCGACGTCGACACCGTGACGGTCAACTTCATCGCCGCCCGCCATCTGATCGAGTCGCTCCTCCCCAAGATGGCGCCGGGAAGCGCCGCGGTCTGCGTCGCCTCCAACGCCGGGCTCGGCTGGCAACAGGAACTCGAGCAACTCGTCCCGTTCGTCAGCGCGACCGATTTCGAGGGCGCCGTCGCCTGGTGCGAGGAGAATCCGAAGGCGATCTACCCGGGCTACCTGTTCTCCAAGAAGGCGCTCAACGCGTGGGTCGCCTGGCGGGGAACAGCGCTGGTCAAGGACGGGATCCGGCTCAACTGCACCAACCCCGGCCCCACCGACACGCCGATGATGCCCACGTTCGAGGAGCAGGCTGGCAAGGAGATCATCGACGCCTTCGTGGGGCCCTCAGGCCGGCGCTCTACGGCCGTCGAGCAGGCCTGGCCGCTGCTGTTCCTGAACAGCGCCCGCTCGAGCTACGTGGCCGCCGAGGCGCTCCACGTCGACGGCGGCTTCCTCGGCGCCATGACCACGGGCCAGCTGTAGGCACGCATCGCCGCCGTCTGACTCGTCTTTGTCACGCCGCCGGGGTAAAATGAACAGCACGTCGGCAGTAGATGCTGATGAGGCCAGCTCGTAGCTCCGGACCTTCCGTACGAGCTCATCCGACGGTCTCTCGTATCACCGCCAACACTTGTACGCGGCTCGCCGCCAAGAAAGGGACTGCAATGGCACGGCAACGGACCACGTTCGGAAAGCTGCAACGAGCCACCGAGAAGCGCGAGCGGGCGCAGGCCAAGCAGGAAAAGCGGGCCGCCCGGGCCGAGCAGAGCGGTGACGACCCGTCCGGTCCCGAGCCGGCCGCCGACCAGGAAGCGGTCCTCCAGGCCTTCGCCGACCTCCACACGGCGTACGAGGACGGCCGCATCCCCCATGACGAGTTCGAGAGCCGCAAGGCACTGCTGACCAGCCAGATGCGCATCGACTGACTGGCCCCCCGGTTAAGGCGAGCGCACCTCGCTCCGGTTTAGCTCGGCCCGCCCCGCCTCCACGACGGCGAGGTCATCGAGTTGCACGCGCAACCACTTGGCCAGGTCGTTGCCTCGCACGACGGCCGCGCAGGCGTTCAGGCGGGTGCGGCGCTCATCTTGCGGCATGGCGATCGCCGCGTACATGGCGTCGGCCAGGGCCTGGATGTCGAACGGGTGGACGGTGAGAGCGAACGCACCCAGCTCCTCGTGCACGCCGGTGTGTTCGGACAGCACCAGCACGCCGTTGCGCCGGTTGAGCAGCACGCCCTCCTTGGCCACCAGGTTCATGCCGTCGAAGACGGAGTTGACGACCAGCACGTCGTACTGGCGATACGCGGCCATCGCCCGGGGTAGCGCGTCACCCATCTGCAAGCTGATCGGCTGCCACTCCGGGTTGCCGTGCTTGAGGTTGATGTCGGCGACCAGGCGGCGGATCCGCTCCACGTACTCGACGTACTCGTCGACGTCCTGGCGACTCGGTTGCAAGAGGGCGAGGAACGACACGCGGCCCGATAGTTCGGGGTGGTCGTCGAGCAGTTGGTCGAACGCCTTGAACCCGCGGAGGATGTTCTTGCTGAGGTCGGTGCGGTCGACTCGCAGGATCAAGAACTCGCGGCGCCCGTTCTCTATGCGACGCTCCTCCAGGTCGACCTCTTGGCCCGAAGCCTGTTCTTCGAGGTCGGCGGCGTCGATGGAGATCGGGTACCAGCGGGCGGCCACCGTGCGATCGCCAACGTCGACGGTCAGGGAGTCCATGTCGACGCGGAGGTCGAGCAACTCCCGGCATGTCAGGACGAAGTTCCGGGCGAAGCGCTCGGTGTGAAAGGCGACGATGTCGCAGGCGAGCAGGCCCTCGATCAGCCGGCGGCGCATCCAGCCCGGCAGCACGCGCCAGGCGTCGGGCTGGGGCCACGGGATGTGGATGAAGTGGTGCACGAGCGCGTCAGGGCAACGGCGGCGGATCTCCGGGCCCACAAGGTAGAAGTGGTAGTCGTGGATCATCACGAGCGCGCGTCCGCCGGCCCGTTCCACCTCCTCGGCCGCCGCCTCGCCGATGGCCCGGTTGATGGGGACGTAACCGTGTTCGAACGCCTCGATCTCGTTGCCGGTGATGTCCGGCGCGTTGCTGAGGTCCCACAGGTAATGCTGGATGAACCACAGGATCGGATTGGCGATGATGGCGTAGAAGCGGTGGTGCTCATCGGGGTCGAGCGCGACCATCCGCACCCGGTAGCCCCCGTCGACCTCGAACGGCTTGTCGCCGCTGTCGGCCACCGCGGCCCGATCGGCGTCGCTCAATGCTGCGCACACCCACACCCCGTCCTCGAGGTACCCGCGTAGCCCGCGCAACGCGGTCACCAGTCCCCCGGCTCCCCGACGCATCTCACGGTCGCCGTCGACGTCGACGAACGACACCGGCCCTCGATGGGCGACCACGACGACTGGCCGGGCCGGGTCGCCCTCGCTCACGGTTGGGTCAAGTCGATCTCCCGCGGCGAGACGTTCAAATGGGTGACAAGCCCTGATGCTTCGAGGGCCTTGTACGTGGGGCCGGGCACGTTGACGAGCGCCAGCTCGCCGCCCCGCTCGTGCAGCCGGCGCTGCGCGCCGACAAGCACTCCGAGCCCGCTCGAATCGACGAACGTGAGCCCGCTCAACTCGATCTCGACGCGCAAGCCGTCGCGGCCCTCGATCAACCCGAGCAATGCGTCGCGGAAACGCGGGGACCAGTACACGTCCAGCTCGCCCCTCGCCGAAACGACCAACGTGCCGTGCTTCTCCTCCGCCTCCCACGAGAAGTCGATTATCGCCTGCGCCATCTTTGCCTCCGTTTACAACGGGCACGGCTACAGCCGGGTGCTGTTCGCGCCCGCATCTCTGGAGCGCGCATCCCAGCGCCGGCATTTTTTCTCCCCACGGGTTCCTGTAAACCATAGGCATGGAAATGCCGCTTCGCCGCCTGGGTCGGTCAGGTCTCCAGGTCAGTGTTCTCTCATTCGGGTCGTGGGTCAGCTTCGGCACCCAGATGGACGTCAACCGGGCCCAGGACTGCCTGGCCGCGGCGGCCGAGGCCGGCGTCAACTTCTTCGACAACGCCGAGGCCTACGCCGGCGGCGAGTCCGAACGCATCATGGGCGACGCCATCGAGAAGCTCGGTTGGGCCCGCAACAGCTACGTCATCTCGACCAAGGTGTTCTGGGGGCTCGAGGACGCGCCCAACATGCGGAACACGCTCAACCGCAAGTACCTGCTGCAGTCGATCGACGGCTGCCTCGACCGGATGGGCCTCGACTTCGTCGATCTGCTGTTCTGCCACCGGTCCGATCCCAACACGCCGATCGAGGAGACGGTGTGGGCCATGTCCGACATCGTCGCCAGCGGGAAGGCTCTCTACTGGGGGACGTCGGAATGGTCGGCCGACGACATCCGGGCCGCCTGGGAGATCGCCCAACGCCACCACCTTCGGGCGCCGGTGATGGAGCAGCCGCAGTACAACCTGTTCGAGCGGCGGCGGGTCGAGCGCGAGTACGCCCGCTTGTACGACGACATCGGCCTCGGCCTCACGACGTGGAGCCCGCTGGCATCAGGCCTGCTCACCGGCAAGTACATCGACGGCGTGCCCGACGACAGTCGGGCCACGTTGCCGGGCTACGACTGGTTGGCCAAGTCGGTGACCGACGAGCGCCGCAACCAGCAGGTCGCCGCGCTAAAGCCCGTCGCCGACCGCCTCGGCTGCACGCTCTCGCAGCTGGCCATCGCCTGGTGCGCGACCAACCCGCACGTGTCGACCGTGATCACCGGCGCGTCGCGGCCCGAGCAGGTCGTGGAGAACATGGGCGCCCTCGCGGTGCTCGGCCAGCTCGACGATGCCGTCCTGGCCGAGATCGACGCGATTACACGGCGCCGGTAGCGAGCAGCAGCAGCGCGACACCGGCGGCGGCCAGGCGGTAGTAGCCGAATACCGTCAGGCTGCCGCGCTCGAGGTAGCTGACCATCCAGCGGACGGCGATCACCGCAGCGACGAAGGCGACGACGAAGCCAATCACGGGGGCGCGGAGTCCATAGGCGTCGACGATGTCGGGGCCGTGCTTCAGCGCGTCGAACGCGGTCGCCGCGCCGAGGGTGAGCAGTCCGAGCAGGAAGCTGAACTCCACGGCCGCCGGCAACGCCAGCCCGACGGCGAGACCGGCCAGGATCGTCACGAGGCTGCGGCTCACGCCGGGCCAGAGCGCGAGCGCCTGGGCCAGCCCGACGACGAACGCAGCACGGGCGCCGAGCGCGGTCAGCTCCACACCGGTCTCTCGGAGACGGGGGGCCAACACGAGGATCGCGAGACCGCCGACGGCCCAAGCCACCGCGACCGGGCCTACGCCGAGGAGGTGGTCCTTGATCGTGTCGCCAAAGGCGAAGCCGAGAACGGCGGCGGGCACGAAAGCCAGCACCAGCATGAGCAAGACGTGTCGACCCGCCTCGTCGCGACCGAAGACCCCAGCGATCATCGACGCAATCCGACTGCGGTACAGCACCACGACAGCGAGAATGGCGCCGGCTTGGATCACCACGAGGTAGGCGTCGGCCGCGCTGCCTCGCAGGTCGAGGAGGCGCTCGGCCACGGTGAGATGCCCGGTGGAGCTGATCGGCAGAAATTCGGTGACGCCCTCGACGACGCCGAGGACGATCGCGGCGGGCACGCTCAGCGCGTGGTGCGCCACACCCAGGACGAGCAACGCGAGGCCCATGCGGTGGGCGACCCTACAGGTGGGACCGCGGACATAGGGTGAGGCTCGCCCGCCAAACGAGGAGGATCAGTGGCCGACCAGACCTACGCCATCACGCACATCGTCGGGACGTCTCCGGACGGGATCGATCAGGCGATACGCAACGCGGTGAACAAGGCCGGTGAGACGCTGCGCAACCTCGACTGGTTCGAGGTAGAGGAGATCCGCGGCTTCCTCGCACACGAGAACGCGATCGAGCACTTCCAAGTGACGGTGAAGCTCGGCTTCCGCGTTGACGACTGAGGGCGGCCGGCTCTCGGCCCGTCCCGGCGCCGGTGACCCTGCGGCGCCCATCGAGCCCGGCCTGTACGAACTCGAGATGGGCGCCGACCGCGACGGGGCGCTGTACGTTCCCGACGCCGACGGCCCCCGGCCTCTTCTGCTCACGCTGCACGGTGCCACGATGCACGCGGGGCAGATGGTGCGGCCGCTGCTGTCGGTGGCCGACGAGTTCGGCATCGTCCTGCTGGTGCCCGACTCGCGCGGCCCCACATGGGACGTCATCGCCGCCGGCGGCTACGGGCCGGACATCGACTTCCTCGACGCTGCGCTGCGCGAAACGTTCGATCGCTGCGCCGTCGACCCAAGTGCGATCTCGGTGGGCGGCGTTTCCGATGGCGCGTCGTACGCGCTCTCGGTCGGCGTGGCTAACGGCGACCTGTTCGCCAGCATCGTCGCGTTCTCGCCCGGATTCATCGCTCCCCCCGAGGTCGTCGGCCGGCCCCGCGTGTTCGTGTCGCACGGCGTCCATGACCGCATCCTCCCGATCGACGCCTGCGGCCGCCCGATCGTCGCCGGGCTTCGCCAAGCGGACTATGACGTCGAGTACCTCGAGTTCGACGGCGGCCACGAGATGCCCGAGCCCGTGGTCCGCGCCGCGTTCAAGTGGCTGGTCGAGTAGCGGCGCGTACGCTGTCGGGCCATGCCCGCCAATCCGCTCAACACCGACGATTTCGGCGGCGAGATCTACAACCTCGCCATGTCGGACGGCGCCCGCCCGCTGCTCGATCAGGTTAAGGCGTTCATTGCCGACGAGGTCGAGCCGATCACCGCCGAGTATTTCGCGCTGGGCGCCGATCGGGCCGACCGGTGGAGCTTCGCTCCCGGCCAGCTCGAGTTGCTCGACGGGGTCAAGGCCAAAGCCAAGGCCAACGGCTTGTGGAACTTCTTCCTCCCCGACGCCGAAACCGGCCAGGGGCTGAGCAACCTCGACTACGCGTACATCGCCCAGGAGCTGGGCAAGAGCCGTCTGGCATCGGAGTGCCTGAACTGCTCGGCGCCCGACACGGGCAACATGGAAGTGCTCGAGCGGGTCGGCACCCCTGAACAGAAGAAGGAGTGGCTCGAACCGCTCCTCAACGGCGAGATCCGTTCGTGTTTCGGGATGACCGAGCCCAACCTGGCGTCGTCCGACGCCCGCAACATCGCAACCAAGGCCGAGCTCGACGGCGACGAGTGGGTGATCAACGGCGAGAAGTACTACATCTCCGGAGCCGGCGATCCCCGTTGCAAGATCATGATCTGCATGGTGCGGACCAATCCCGACGCCGCGTCACACCTCCAGCAGTCGCAGATCCTCGTCCCGATGGACACGCCCGGTGTCGAGGTGCTCGGGCCTATGACGGTGTTCGGCCACGACGACGCGCCACACGGCCACATGCACATCGGGTTGACCAACGTCCGCGTTCCGAGGGCCAACATCTTGTTGGGCGAGGGCCGCGGTTTCGAGATCTCGCAACTCCGCCTCGGGCCCGGCCGCATCCACCACTGCATGCGTTCGATCGGCGCGGCAGAGAAGGCGCTCGCGCTGTCGGTCGAGCGCGGCCTGAGCCGGGAGGCGTTCGGCAAGCCCATCATCTCGTTGGGCAAGAACACCGAGCTGATCGCCCGGATGCGCATCGAGATCGAAGCGATGCGCCTGATGGTGCTCAGGGCGGCCAAGGCCATGGACCTCATGGGCAACGCCGAGGCCCGGGTGTGGGTGAGCGCCGTCAAGGCCATGGTGCCCGAACGGGTCTGCCAGATCATCGACCAGGCCATCCAGATACATGGCGCCACCGGCGTGTCGCAGTGGACCCCGCTGGCCGACATGTACACCTCGCAGCGCACGCTGCGGTTGGCCGACGGCCCCGACGAGGTT
>JACDEA010000060.1 GCA_013816725.1 Actinomycetota bacterium | reverse complement strand
ACGCGGTCGCTCACACCACCGTCGCGCCGTACAACGTCGTGCCCGACATCGGGAGCGGCGTGGCCGCTGTCATCGTCGAGCCGATCGCGGCAAACCACGGCGTCGTCGCTCCCGCTCCCGGGTTCCTCGAGGGTCTGCGCGCTGCTTGCGATCGCGCCGGCGCGCTGTTGATCTTCGACGAGGTGATCACCGGTTTCCGCGTCGGCCCCGGCGGCGCCGCCGCGCTGTTCGAGGTGCGGCCCGACCTGTGGTGCTTCGGGAAGGTGATCGGGGGCGGCCTTCCTTTGGCCGCCTTCGCCGGTCGACGCGACGTCATGGAGGTCCTGGCGCCCATCGGTCCGGTGTACCAAGCAGGAACGTTGTCGGGGAACCCGGTTGCCACTGCTGCGGGGCTTGCGGTCCTTGAGCTGCTCGACGACGGTGCGTTCGACGCTCTCATCGTTACGGCAACCGCGTTGGCCGACGGCCTACAGGATGCGCTCGGCCCGACGGCCGACGTCCGCCGCGTCGCCACGCTCGTCGGCGTCACCGTCGCCGACTACCCGCGGCTGTTCCATCACCTGCTCGACGCCGGAATCGCGCTGGCGCCCGGCCGGTACGAAGCGCTGTTCCCCAGCCTGGCCCACACCCCCGCCGACGTCGCCCTCACCGTCGAGGCCGCCGCCACCGCGCCGCGTTAGCTCACTGTCGGGACAGCCCGGAGGCGTAGGTGGCGAGGACGTGGTCGACGAGGGTGTCGACGGGGGGCCACGGGAACGACGGGCGCGACACGAGCAGCGACGTGATGCCGTGGACGAGGGCCCACAGCCCCACCGACACCACCTCGGGGTCATCGGTCGCGATCGTCCCGGCGTGCATGCACTCGCGGACGTTGTCGACGAGGTGCTGGTAGCCGGCCATCTCACTCATCTTCTCGGGTGTGTAGTGCTCAGGGAACTCCGTGGTCATGAACAGCACGCGGTACTGCTCGGCGTGGTCCAGCCCGAAGCCGATGTACGCGCGGCCTCGCAACGCCAGCCGCTCGGACGGATCGTCGACACCGGCGAGTTGCGACTCGACGTACGCGTCCAGTTCGGTGAAGTTGCGCTCGCACACCGCGTAGACGAGGTCGGTCTTGTCGGCGAAGTGCATGTAGATCGACGGCGGCGTGACGCCGGCGGCATCGGCGACCGCCCGGATCGACATCGCCTGCTCGCTGCCCGACTCGGCCAGGACGCGGGCAGCAGCAACGAGGATCTCGTCGCGCAACCGCTCGCCCTCGCCCCGCCGCGCCCGGGTGCGGGCGGGCGGAGTTATGACGTCCTCTGCAGGAGCTTGGGCGACCCGCCCCATCCAAGCAGTTCGTCGACGGTGAGGTTCTCGTCCTCGAGGAGCGCGAACAACTCCTGCTCGGTGCCGCAGCGCTTGGCGGCGCGGACCACGCCGCGGCGGTAGACCTCGTCACGCATCGGCACCAGTGTGGCCGACTCCGAGATTCCGAAGCGGTCGTGCAAGCGCCGCAACGGTCCCGGCGCCCACCAGTTGGCATTACCCGCCAGCCGCATGAACGCCGGCACCAGCGCTCCCCGGATCAGCGTGGCGTCCATCACGACCGCCATGGCCAAGCCCAGCCCGAACAGCTTGATAAAGGTGACGTGCGACGTGACCATCGCCAGGAACACGATGGCCAGCAACGCGGCGGCCGCGGTGACGATCCGACCCGTGTGCTCGAGTCCGACGGCGACCGACCGCTGGTTGTCGCCGCCGCGGTCGTGCTCCTCCTTGATGCGCGACAGCAGGAACACCTCGTAGTCCATCGACAGTCCGAACGCGATGCAGAACATCAGGATCGGTGTGGTCGTATCGACGACCCCGGTCGGCGTGAAGTTGAGGAACCCCGACAGGTGGCCGTCCTGGAAGATCCAGACCATCGCGCCGAACGTTGCGGTGAGGCTCAGCAGGTTCAGCACGACGGCCTTGGCCGGCACGAGGACGCTGCCGAACATCAGGAACAGCACGGTGAACGTCACCAGCGCGATCAGCAGGCCGGCCCACGGCAGCTTGGAGAACAGCGACGACTTGGAGTCGACCAGCTGGGCCGACTGTCCCCCGACGAGCACGTCGAACGGGGCCGGGGTGCGCCGCACTTCGCCGATGAGCCGCTCGCCTTCGGGCGATACCGGCTCAACCTTCGACACCAACGACAGCCAGGTTCCCCGGCCGCCGTCGGTGCGAGCGAAACGGGCCGACGTCGGGTTGGAACCGATCACCTTTTGCCCGCCGATGAACGAGCCGGTCAACGCGTCGACGCGGACTATCCCGGCCAGCGCCGAGAGTTGGGCGCCGTAGGCGTCGATCGTCGCCGCCTGCGCTTGCGGATTGTCGACGCCTGGCGCGACCACCGAGATCGGCGCGCCTTCCTGGGCCCCGAAGTTGTGGCGCAACTGGTCGTTGACCTGGCGCCCGGGCGACGACTTGGGCAGCACCCGGTCGTCGGGGAGCCCGAATTTGATGCCGAGGAAGGGCACGCCCAGGATCAGCAGCAGCGCGATCACCGCGCTGGCGATCGGGAGCGGACGCCGCATCACGACCACGGCGACCCGATGCCAGAACCCTTCGCCCACCGGCTTCTGGCGGCGGCGCGCCTTGCCGATGCGCTTGCCGAATGTCGCCAGCAGCGCCGGCAGGATGATGATGGCGCCGACCGACGCGACCAAAACCACGGCAACGCCCGCGTATGCGAACGAGCGCAGGAAGTACATCGGGAAGATCAGCAGCGCGGCCAGCGAGATGGCAACGGTGGCCGCGCTGAACAACACGGTGCGTCCCGCCGTCTGCACGGAGCGGACGATGGCGTCCTCGAGGGAGTAGCCACCCTGCAACTCCTCGCGGAAGCGCGAGACGACGAAGAGGCTGTAGTCGACCGCGAGACCCAGGCTCATGGCGGTGGTCAAGTTGAGCGAGAAGATCGAAACGTCGGTGACCAACGTAAGCAGTCGCAAAACGAAGAACGTGCCGATGATGGCGAACACGCCAATGGCCAGGGGCAGCGAAGCCGCCAGCACGCTGCCGAACACGACGACGAGCAGGAGCAGGATGATCGGGAACGCGGTGGCCTCGGCCCTGGCGAGGTCCTTTTCGATCGTGGACCCGACCTCTTCATAGAGAGGGCCCTGGCCGCCGGCCGCGACGGTGATCGGCCCGCGGTCGCCGACGAACTGCGGGTCCAGCGTCTTCACCCGCTTGATCACGTCGTCGTCGCGCCCGCCGACGCGTACGAACACCATCGCCTGGTCGCCTTTGGTGCTCTTCAGCGGCGGCGCCGACCCCAACGTCCAGTACGAGAGCGCGGCTTCGACCCCGCGCTCGGTCATGAGCTTCTGGGTCAGCGCAATGCCGGCGGCGACCACGTCGGGGGCGTCGACGTTGCCGCCCTTGGCGGTGACGAGGAACAGCAGGTTGGGCTGACCCCCGCCGAACCGGGCGTCGAGCAGGGCCCGGGCGCGGGCCGACGCCGCGTTCGGGTCCTCGAAGCCACCGCTCTGCAGGTGTTTGGCCACGCCGCCGCCGAGTACGGCGGCGACAAGGAAGACGGCGGCACTGGCAGCGAGGACAAAGCGGCGACGGTGGACCACGAAACGTGCAAGCCGATCGAGGAGCATGGAACGGTCATAACCTAACGCGGTTAACTCAGCAATAGGACATGCGTCACAGCGCCGCTCTCGGTACCGTCCGGCGATGGTTGCCGACTACTGGCGGGGGCTGATCGCAGGCGAGCTGGCCGGCCGCGACATCGTGCTCACGGGGTCGCCGGTGAACGCAGCCGGCGCTGCGGTCATCGAATCGCGGGAGCTGGGCGCGGCGCGGGTCTTCGTGCTCGGCGAGGGGATGGGCACGGGCAGCCCGCCCGACGCCGAGTGGTTCTGCCTGCCGATCGACGGGGATTCCATCATGGAGGTGATCCGGGCTGGGCAAGCCGTCCTCCGCGACCTGCCCGATGACGCGCGTGCCGCTCTCGACCGCTTCGACCCCGACGGCGAGGCCTTGGTCATCGGGTCGTTCCTCAACGAGGCCCCCGAGGTGGCGGGGCGGCCGTGCCTCGCCTGGCGCCGTCCGGAATGGCTGGCGCTGGAGGACAAGGTCGTGGTCGACGAGTTGTGGGACGCCGCCGGCGTCGATCGCGCGCCGTCGCGCGTCGTCGCCGTCGAGGACCTTGCGTGGCGCGGCAGCGAGGTGTGGGCCGGCGACGCCCGTGAGGGCTTCCACGGCGGCGCCGAACTCACGCGCTGGGTCACCACCCAGGCGGCCGCGACAGCCTCGGCGGCGGAGATGGCCGCCCACTGCGACCGCGTGCGGACGATGCCGTTTCTCGAAGGGATCCCTTGCAGCATCCACGGCTTCGTCTTGGCCGAGCGGGTCGCCGCGCTGCGCCCCGTGGAGATGATCACCCTGCGCAGCGGAGAGCAGTTCTTTTACGCGGGGGCGGCGACGTATTGGGACCCGCCCGATCCGGATCGCGAAGCGATGCGCGACATCGCACGCCGCGTCGGTGCCGAGCTTCGCCGACGGGTCGACTTCCGCGGCGCGTTCACAGTCGACGGCGTGATGACCGCTGGTGGCTTTCGGCCGACGGAGCTGAATCCGCGGCTCGGCGCCGGTTTGCGCGCGCTAGGACGCGGCCTGCCGCAAGTCCCGTTCGACCTGCTCAACCAGGTCATCGTTTCTCGGCCCGACCTCGACTACCGGCCGGCCGAGTTCGAGGAAGTCGTCCTCGACGCCGCCGACCGCCATCGGGGCGGAGGAACGTGGCGCGGCGTGACGACCACGCTGGAGCCGGTGCCTGTGCGTCCGCTCACGTGGACCGGTGACGGGTGGCGGTGGGCCGCCGACGACGCCCCGGCCGACGGATGGGTCGAAGCGGGAGCGTCGAACCTCGGTGGGTTCATCCGCCTGACGACAAACGCGGCGCGCACACCAGCGGGGCCGTCGTTGGCGCCGCGCGCCGCGGCGTTCTACGCGTTCTCCGACGCCGAGTTGGGAACGGATATCGGCGCGCTCACGCCAGCGTCGGACCTGCGCCGGGCGTAGCGTTGGCGTCATGAACGCCCTCTACACCGCAGAAGCGACCGCGTGGGGCGGCCGCAACGGCCGGGCCGCGTCCAGCGACGGCAATCTCGACGTGATGCTCGTCACGCCCAAGGAACTCGGTGGCCCCGGCGGTGAGGGCACGAATCCCGAACAGCTCTTCGCCGCCGGTTACGCGGGGTGCTTCCACAGCGCGCTCCTCCTCGTCGCCCGCGGCAAGAAGCTCGACGCAAGCGATTCGGCGGTGACGGCGCGCGTCGCGCTGGGCGACAACGGTAAGGGCGGGTTCGGAATAGCGGTCACCCTGCACGCCGAGATCCCGGGCGTCGACCAGAAGACCGCCGAGGAACTGGTCGAGGCCACCGAAAAGGTGTGCCCCTACTCCAACGCCACCCGCGGCCAGGTCGAGCTGCAACTCCAGGTAACCACCGGCGACGAGTAGTCAGGCGGCGCGGGCTAGCGCGGCGACCGCCCGGTAGGCGGCTTCGGCCGGACCAAGCTCGTCGGGGCGCAGCAGGTTGGCCATAATCCGCAGCACCCATTCCATGAGCGTGCGGCTGCGCATCCCGGTCGACACGAGCAGGCGCATGGCCTGCGGGTTGCCGATGATGCGGACGAAGGCCCGAGCGACCTTGTAATACAGCTCGTACTCCTGCGCCAGGCGTTCCTCGTAGCGACGCAGCGCCAGACCGTCGCCCGTCCGCAGCGCGACATCCAGGGCTTCGGCCGCCATGCGCCCGGTCTCGTACGCGTAGGCGATGCCCTCGCCGTTGAACGGGTTGATGGCGCCGCCGGCGTCGCCCACGACCAGCCACGTCGGCCCCGCTCGCGGCCCGACCGACAGCGACATGGGAAGTCGCCCGCCCGTGGGCGGCCCGCACGAGGTCTCCGGCGACAGCTCCCACGACTTCGGCGCCCAGTCGACGAACGCGTCCATGAGGTGCGACGTGTTGACCGACTTCCACCGGTTGAACGTCGACAGCAACCCCACCCCGACGTTGACCCGACCGTCGCCCACCGGGAAGATCCAGCCGTAGCCGGGAAGCACGTTGCCCTGTTTGTCGCGCACGTCGAGGTGGCTCTCGATCCAGGGCTCGTCGTGGCGGGGCGACACGTAGTACCCGCGGATCGCCATCCCCTGCGGGAAGGATTTGTTTCGCGCCGTGCCCAGCGCCCGGCCGAAGCGCGACAGCGATCCGTCCGCCACCACCACGTACCGGGCTCGAATCTCCTGATCTCCGCCTCCCTCTTTGCGACGTACCACGGCGCCGCGGACGAGTCCGCCGTCGACGATCGGGTCGCGCGCTTCGGACTCCTGCCACAACGTGGCGCCGCTCTTGACCGCCCGCTCGGCGACCATGTGGTCGAGGTCCTTGCGCGTGACGACGTAGCCGTAGTCCGGGAAGTCGGGGTGCTCCGGCCACTTCAACTCCAGCGTGCGGCCGAACGCGATCGATCGCAGCCCGTCGAAGCGGTGATGCTCGGCCAGCGCGTCGGCCAGCCCCATCGCTTGGAGTTCCTTCACCGCCCGAGGGGTCAGCCCGTCACCACACGTCTTCTCCCGGGGGTAACGCTTCTTCTCGACGAGAAGGACGTCGTGCCCGGCCTCGGCCAGCCAGTACGCGCACGCCGCCCCCGCAGGCCCGCCCCCGACTACGAGGACGTCGCGGGCATCGGCCATTCCCTACAGGCTCTCACGTTCGTACGCGACCACCGCAGCGATCTCTGCGTCGCTGAGCTTGCCTGCGAACGCGGGCATGCCTCCCGAGTTCACGACGTGCTGGCCACCGGGCCGGGCCGGGTCGCCGTAGCGCGTGCCCTTGGGCTTGGTCTGCGAACCGGTCTTGACCCAGTCGATGTGGGCGGCCTCGTCGGGGAACGTGATCGCGGCCTCGCCGCCGGCCAGCTTGGGCCCCGCGCCACCCTGCCCGGCGGCGCCGTGGCACGTGGCGCAGTTGCTCGAGAACACGCGCGAGCCGACCTGCTGCGGCGTCTCGGCCTCGACGTGCTTGTGCGTTCCGAACGCGCCGATGTAGAGGATGGCCCAGAAGGGAAGCGCCACCAACACCGGGAACGCCCAGGTGGGGATGCGGCGCTGGCGGGCCTCTTCGAGCTTGAGGAGCACCGGATTCGGTCCGACCGGGGCGGCGGGCTCGTCGACGACCGCTGGAGCGGCCGCC
Organism: Actinomycetota bacterium; assembly: GCA_013816725.1. Classification (GTDB taxonomy): domain Bacteria; phylum Actinomycetota; class Acidimicrobiia; order Acidimicrobiales; family JACDEA01; genus JACDEA01. The sequence continues at coordinate 2,153 of JACDEA010000060.1, read as the reverse complement.
ACTGGAGCGGCCGCGGGCGCGGCTCCGGTCGTTGCCGGTGGTGTCGCAGGTGCGTCGGCCGCCGCCGGCGCGTCTCCACCCATGCCGAGGGCCGCCCGCCGCTCGCGTGACCGTTGGAGCAGATGGTCGGGAACTTCAGGCATTCCCTGCCGCCATCGTCGGCGCGCCCGCCTCCAGCTCGCTCACGGTCGCAACGTATACCGAGAGGGGCCGACGCGGGGAATCCTGGTTGGGACACGTGCCCAGCCAAGTGGTAGAACCGGCGCGCCGCTCAGGTACGGGAGTACCCGGGTGGGGGTAGTATGTGATTGGATTCACGAGGTACCGAAATTCGATCCACGAGGTACCGAAATACAGCTTCATCGAATGCAGCGTCGCCACGCGGAGAGGAGTCGAGGACCCGAGCTATGGCCGCTTTCATAGCGTCGCTGGTGGTCACCTTCGCCATGGTCGGCATCCTCCTCGCCGTCGCCCGCCGTCGGCCCGTCGGGCAGCCACTGAGTTGGGGCGAGGCCTTCGTCGCGGCAACGTTCGTCTTTGCTCTGCTGTTCGTTGCCTATGGCGTCGTACCGCACCATTTCCTCGCGCTGGCCGACAATCAGTTCAAGTGGCGGGATGACAAGATCGGCATCCCGATCGGCGGCCTTGCCATTGGCCCGCTGCGACGCATCATCAAGCCGCCGTACCTCCTGTTTCCGAAGGGCGTCCCGCTCACCAACGGCCACTTCATCATCACGGCCCAGGTTCTCCGCGATGTCATCGCCGGCGGGATCTACGCCGTGCTCGTCGGCGCACAGCTCTACGGGTGGGCCTGGTGGCAGCGGCGGGGCAAGGCGCCGGCCACCACCGACGTCGAGCGATCTGCGTACGGACGGCCCCTCCTGCGACCGGCCGAGGAGGCGACGTAGGCATGGCCAAGACCGACGCCAACCCGCCCCTCCCCGCGTTCCGGGACGACTACGTCCTCCAGGAGGTCGCGCCCGACGACCTGACCAAGGCGGTCAAGCCCAAACAGTTTCTTCACATCGACCAGTCCGAATGCATCATGTGCGAGGGCTGCGTCGACATCTGCCCCTGGAAGTGCATCCACATGCTCTCGCCCGAGGCGGTGGAAGAGGCGAGGAACACCGAGCAGCCCGGCCTCGACCCCGACGACCACGTGATCTTCGTGGTCGACGAGGACGTGTGCACGCGCTGCGCGTTGTGCGTCGACCGCTGCCCAACCGGCGTGATCATCCTGGGCAAGACCGGCGTCGCGCCGCGTGACGGCGACCGCCACCAACGGGACAGCAATCACGGCTACGCGTACGGAATGAGGTTCTGATGGCCCGTCGAGGCGGTAACGGCAACGGCAACGGGAACGGCCCGGTCTCGCAGCGCCTGGCCAAGGGGGCATCGGAAACCTGGACCAAGACGCAGGGGTCGCAGGTGTGGACCTCGATCTTCCGGCCCGGGTCGATTTTCCGCAAGGGCTACACCGACAGTCCCCGGAACCGGTCCTACGTGATCATGAACAGCGTGCTGTACCACCTTCACCCGGTGAAGGTGAAGCGCCACGCGGTGAAGGTGAGCTACACGCTCTGCCTCGGCGGCCTGTCGTTCTTCCTGTTCATCATCCTTACGGTCACCGGGATCTTCCTGATGTTCTTCTATCGGCCGACCGCGGCGCAGGCATGGGACGACATCAAGACGCTGGAGACGTCGATCACCTTCGGGCTGCTCATACGAAACATGCACCGATGGGCGGCCCACCTGATGGTGATCTCGGTGTTCCTGCACATGAGTCGCGTCTTCTACCACGGCGCGTACAAGCCGCCCCGCGAGTTCAACTGGGTCGTCGGCGTCGTGCTGCTGCTCCTCACGCTGTTGCTGTCGTTCACCGGCTACCTGCTGCCGTGGGACCAGCTGTCGCTGTGGGCGGTCACCGTCGGCACGAACATGATGGGCTACGCGCCCGTATTGGGCTCCCAGGTGAGGTTCGTCCTACTCGGCGGTGTCGACATCGGCACCGACACCCTGTTGCGGTGGTACGTCCTTCACGTGCTGTTCTTCCCGTTCATCATCGTGATTTTCATGGCTATCCACTTCTGGCGTGTCCGCAAGGACGGCGGCGTCAGTGGACCGCTGTAAGAAGGAGGGCGACGAATCATGGC
>JACDEA010000474.1 GCA_013816725.1 Actinomycetota bacterium | reverse complement strand
CCGCGAGGACGCTCCGCGTGAAGCGTGTGGGGTCTTCGGCATCTACGCGCCCGCCCGTTCCGTCGCCCCCCTGATATTCGACGGCCTCTACGCGCTCCAGCACCGCGGCCAGGAGTCGGCCGGCATGGCGGTCAGCGACGGTCAGATGATCCTGGTCGAGAAGGACATGGGCCTCGTGACCAACGTGTTCACGCCCTACGGGCTTGCCGCGCTCGAGGGGCATCTTGGCATCGGTCATACGCGCTACTCGACCACCGGTGCCAGCGAGCGGCGCAATGCGCAGCCGGTGTACCGCGAGGTGGGCGAGGCCGGTTTCGCTCTCGGCCACAACGGCAACCTCACCAACAGCCCGGCGCTGGCCGCGACGGCCGGGATGCTGCCGGGCGTGGCGACCACCGACACCGACCTCGTCGCCGAGCTGCTGGCCGCCGCCCACCAGGTGGAGGAGATGAGCGACGGCCGCGACCTCGAACGCGCCCTGCTCAAGACCCTGCCGCAGTTGGAAGGCGCGTTCTCATTCACGCTGATGGACACGTCGCATCTCATCGGCGTGCGCGATCCGAACGGGTTCCGGCCGCTGTGTCTCGGGCGCCTCGAGAGCGGTTGGGTACTGGCGTCGGAAACACCGGCGCTTGACGTGGTCGGCGCCCATTTCGTGCGCGAGCTGGAGCCGGGCGAGATGGTCGTCATCGATGCGACGGGCATCCGTTCGCTTCGGCCCTTTGACGAGGCCCGCGTCGACCCCAGGCTGTGCATCTTCGAGTTCGCCTACTTCGCCCGGCCCGACAGCCTCCTCTATGGCAAGGAGGTCCATGGCGCCCGCCGGCGCATGGGTGAGCTGCTGGCCGAGGTGGCACCGGTGGGGGCCGACATGGTCATGGGCGTGCCCGAGTCCGGCGTTCCCGCCGCCGAAGGCTATGCCCGTCGCAGTGGCATCCCCTACGGCCAGGGCCTCGTGAAGAATCGCTACATCGGCCGCACCTTCATCTCCCCCGATCCCGTAGCCCGAGCCCATGGCGTGCGTCGCAAGCTCAACCCGCTGCGCGAGAACATCGTGGGCAAACGGCTTGTCGTCGTCGACGACTCGATCGTGCGGGGCACCACTCAGAAGGCCGTCGTCAAGATGTTGCGGGACGCCGGCGCCGAAGAGGTGCACCTTCGCATCACGTTGCCGCCGATCCTGGGCCCGTGCTTCTACGGCATCGACATTGGCTCGCGCGCGGAGTTGATCGCGGCCGACCTGTCGGTCGGGGAGATCGCCGACTACGTGGGCGCCGACAGCCTGGCCTATCTCACGCTCGACCGGCTCGTCGTCGCGATCGACGCGCCGGGCGCTGGCTTCTGCACCGGCTGCCTCACCGGGGACTACCCCGTGACCGCCGACGCCGGCCTGTCGAAGGCGGCGTTCGAGCAATCGAATGTCTGACCCGGGCGACGGGGAGACATCCGGCGCCATCCCCGATGGCGGGATGACCTACGCGGCGGCCGGCGTCGACATCTCGGCCGGCGAGGAAGCGGTCGAGCGGATCAAAGCCAAGGTTCGCTCCACATTCCGTCCCGAGGTCATCGGCGACATCGGCGGGTTTGGTGGACTGTTCGCCTTTCCGGCGGATCGCTTCCGCAAACCGGTGCTCGTCGCGTCCACCGACGGCGTCGGCACCAAGGCGCTCATCGCCCAGGCCACGGGCCGCTTCGACACCATCGGCATCGACCTCGTCGCCATGTGTGTCGACGATCTGGTCTGCCAGGGTGCTGAGCCGCTCTTCTTCCTCGACTACATAGCGGTCGGCCGCCTCGACCCCGATCACATCGAGCAACTGGTGGAGGGCATCGTCGAAGGCTGTCGCCGGGCCGGCTGCGCGTTGATCGGGGGGGAGATGGCGGAGCACCCCGGCGCCATGGAGCCCGGCGAGTTCGATCTCGTCGGCTTCGCGGTTGGCGTGGGCGAGCGGGACCGGCTGATCACGGGCGAGCACGTGCGGCCCGGCGACGCGTTGATCGCGCTGCCGTCACCGGGCTTGCGCTGCAACGGGTATTCGCTTGCCCGCCGCGTGCTGCTCGACCTGGCCGGCCGCCAGCTCGACGACCCCGCCTATCCCGGCAGCCACCACAGCCTGGCCGACGAGTTGCTGGAGCCGTCGGTCATCTACGCGCCGGCGGCCGCCGACGTGCTGCGCGCCACCGACGTG
>JACDEA010000059.1 GCA_013816725.1 Actinomycetota bacterium | reverse complement strand
GGGCTCGGCCGCGCAACTCACCGACCGCAGACCGCAGCACGATGGCGTCGCCGTCGCTGAGTCCGAGGGTGGCGGCCTCGCTGCCGTCGATGAGCACGTCGTCGCGCCGAGCGCCGTTGAGGGGATCGACGGCGGCGAATACCATCGAGTTGAACTGCTTGCCACGGCGAGTCGACACGAAGAACGACCCCGGCGGCAGGGCCGGCGGTGTAACCGACACGGGCGTGAACCGGCCCTTCCCCGTCGCCGTCGGGAAGGCGCCGCCGGCGGCCAGGTGGCGGCCGCCCCACTGCACCGAGTCGCCGGTGGCGGCCAGCCGCTCGATGCCGGCGTAGAGCGGAACGACGTCGGCGATCTCCGCTCGCAGCGCCTCGTTGCTCGGCCAGGCGAAACGGTCGGCCAGGTCGGGGCGAACCCGCCCCGCCAGTTCGGCGAAGATCCGCCACTCACTGCGCGCCTCGCCGACCTGGTGGCCGGGTATCTCGGGCGAGAAGACGATGCGGCGTTCGGTGGTGGTCTCGGTGCCGCCGCCCTCCTGCTCGTAACGCGTCGCCGCCGGAAGCAGGATGACCTCGCCTCCCGGGGCGGGCGGCACGAGCATCTGGTTGGTGACGACGATGTCCTGGTGCACACGCAACCCGATCTTCTGTAGCGCGGCGGCGACCCGGGCGGGCTCGGGCAGCACCTCCATGAAGTTCCCGCCCGACGCGTACAGCACGTCCAGCGCGCCGCGTTGCGCGGCGTCGAGCATCTCGGGCGCGGTGAGACCAGGGGCGTCGGGAACCGCGAAGCCCCACTGCGCCGTCAGAGCTTTCGTGGTCTCCGGTGTTACCGGCCCGCCGCCGGGCAGCGCCGTGGCGTAGGCGCCCATCTCGGCGCCGCCCTGTACGCCGGAGTGGCCGCGGATGGGCATAAGCCCGGCGCCGTCGCGGCCGACGTTGCCGCGGGCAAGCGCGAGGTTCACGATTGCCTGCACGCCGGCCACGCTCTCGCGGTGCTGGGTGATCCCCATCGACCACACGAGGATCGACGCGCCGGCCCCGGCGTAAAGATCGGCGAAAGCCCGAACCTGTTCGGCGGTGAGGCCGGCGGCGGCGAGGAGGCCGTCGAGGGATTGTCCGTCGAGGGCAGCGACAATGTCACCCCAACCCTCGGTGTGCCCGGCGATGAAGTCCGCGTCCACGCGACCGTCGGCGATGAGAAGTTTCAGGACGGCGTTGAGGAAGGCGACGTCGCCGCCGGGCCGCACGGGGATGTGGAGGTCGCAAATCTTCGTGCCGAACACCGCGGACTCCGCGCTCGACGGCACCCAGTAGCGCTCGAGGCCGGGCTCGAGGTACGGGTTGACCACGGCGACCTTGGTGCCCTTGCGCTTGGCCTCGTACAGGTACTTCATGAACACCGGCTGATTGTTGGCCGGGTTCGAACCGATCAGCACAATGAGGTCGCTCACGAGAACGTCGGGGAACGAGCACGTCGTCGCTGCGGCGCCGATGGCGTCCTTCAGCGCGACGGAGGACGGCGCGTGGCACAGGCGGGCGGCGCTGTCGACGCTGGCCACGCCCATGGCCCGGGCCGCTTTGCCGGCGACGTAATAGACCTCGTTGGTGATGCCGCGGCTGGTGAGGTAGATGCCCGTACGCGGCCCGCCGGCGGCGGTGATGGCGCCGGCGACCGACGTGAGTGCTTCGTCCCACGTGACGCGGGTGAAACCCTTCTCGCCGGCACGCCGGCGCATCGGGTAGCCGAGACGGCCGAGGGCGCGCAGCGAGGCGCTCGATTCGTCGAGGAGCGGCGCCACGTCGCCCAACACCGACGGATCGAAGGCGTCAGCGGTGTTGAACGCGAGGAGCTTGAGCCGGGTGGTGCACAGGTGCACGCCGTCGATCGTCCAGTCCTTGAACCCAGCGACGCCCAGCGCGCACCCGTCGCACGCGCCGCGGCTCAGCACGCGCCACGCGTAAACGGGATGGCGCCGGTTCTCCCACGCGACCTTGGCCATCTCACCGAAGTGGTTGGGCTTCTGCTGGCCCAGCCCGTTGGGGCTGAGGCCGGCCCAGCTCCGGCGGTTCCAACGCTGCGGGCGCCTCAGCCTCACGGGCTGTACACCGTGACGCGGTCGCCGCGGAGAAACCCGGCCAGGCCGAGGTTGGCTTGCTTGGCGGTGGCCACCGCCAGCGACGACACACCGCCCACGGCCACCACCCACGCGAAGCCGGCGGCCCAGGCCTTCTGCACCATCTCGAAGCTGGCCCGGCCGCTGACGAAGAGGCCCACGCCGGTTGCCGGCAGTGCGCCGTCGAGCCGCAGCCGCCCGACGACCTTGTCGACGGCGTTATGGCGGCCGATGTCCTCGCGAAGGACGGCTATCGCGCCGGTGGCCAGGTCGAAGGCGGCGGCGGCGTGCACCGCGCCGGTCTCGGCGAACAGCGTCTGCTGTTGGCGCGCCGCCACGGCCACATGCTCGGCGGTGTAGGCGGCCAGCGGGCCGTGTTCGGGGAGCGGCTCGAGGCGCGCTGTCAGCTCGTCGATCGACTGCGCGCCACAAACCCCGCATGCCGCGCTCGACCCGGTGAGGCGCGCGGCGCGGGGCGGCCGGGCCACACCTGTCTCGACCGTGACGGTGTTGTAGTTGGTCTCCAGCGCGGTGCCGGTCGCGCAGTAGCGAATCGTCTGGACCGTTTCCTCGCCGATCAGACCGTCGCCGTGGCAGTACCCGACCGCGAGCTCAAAGTCGTGACCCGGTGTCCGCATGGTCACATTCACCAGTTCGCCGTCGAGCCGGATCTCGAGCGGCTCCTCGACAATGACGTGGTCGGGGACGCGACGCGCACCAGCGGGGTCGACCCGTGTCGCCAACACATCCTCCGTCCGACCGCGCACTGGCCTAGCTTCGCACTGTGAACGCACAGCAATGGATCGAGAGGTTCGCGGCCGAGCTGGGCGTGGCCCCGCCCACCGCCGAGGAGTTCGACGCCCTGCTCGGGCTGGCCGCCAACGCGGCCCATGGGTCCGAGCGCACCGCCGCCCCCGTCGCCTGCTGGCTTGCGGCCAAAGCCGGCGTCGCTCCCGACGACGCCCGCAACCGTTCCGCGCGCATTTCTCCGTCCCCATGACGGACAGATCCGCGCGGAAGGGGTTGGGCCGTAGATTGCGGGCATGAAGCTCGGCCTGACACTGGGCTATTGGATGGCCCAACCGCCGCCCGACGCACTCGACAAGATGCTTGAGGCCGAGAAGCTCGGCTTCGACACCGTGTTCACCGCCGAGGCATGGGGATCGGACGCCTTCACGCCGCTGGCCTGGCACGGCTCGCAGACGTCCCGCATCCGACTCGGCACCTCGATCGTGCAGATCTCGGCCCGTACGCCCGCGTCGGTCGCCATGCACGCGTTGACCCTCGACCACCTGAGCGGTGGGCGCGTGGTTCTCGGCCTCGGTGTGTCTGGGCCCCAGGTCGTCGAAGGGTGGTACGGCCAGCCCTTCGGCAAGCCGCTGGCCCGCAGCCGCGAGTACGTCGACATCGTGCGGCAGGTGTTGAAGCGCGAGGGGCCGGTCACCAGCACGGGGCCGCACTACCCGCTGCCGTATGCGGGGCCCAACGCGCTGGGCCTGGGAAAGCCGCTGAAGCCGATCGTCCATCCGCTGCGGGCCGACGTCCCGATCTGGCTCGGCGCCGAGGGGCCCAAGAACATCGCCATGACCGCCGAGATCGCCGACGGGTGGCTGCCGATCTACTTCTCACCCAAGGTGGGCGACATGTACAACGGTTGGCTCGACGAGGGCTTCGCCCGGCCCGGTGCGCGTGGATCCCGAGCAACGTTCGAGATCGCCACGAACTGTTCGGTGGTCGTCACCGACGACGTCGACAGCACGCTCGATGCCATGAAGCCGACGCTGGGGTTCTACATCGGCGGCATGGGCGCCAGGGACATGAACTTCCACAAGGAGGTGTTCTCGCGGATGGGCTACGCGGCCGAGGCCGACGAGATCCAGGACCTGTTCTTCGCCGGGGAGCGGGACAAAGCGATCGCTGCGGTGCCCGCGCAGATGGCGGCCGACATCTCGCTGGTCGGGTCTGCGGCCAAGATCCGCGACGACCTTGCCATGTGGGAGGACGCCGGCGTCACCATGCTCGTGATCGGTGTTGGCGATGTCGCCGAGATGCGTCAGGTCGCCGAGGTGATCCTGGGCTAGCGATGCTGATACGGCGCGCCACCGCAGAAGACACCGACGCGATGGCCAAGGTGTGGTTGGCCTCGGCGTTGACCGCGTACGCCGACATCTTCCCGGCCGACGCGCCGAAACCGACGATGGCCGCGCTGGTCGCGTCGCTCGGCGGCGCCGGCGGGTTCGTGGCCGTCGTCGACGGCGAGGTCGTCGGGCTGGTGCAAGCGGACGACGGATGGCTGTCGCACCTCTATGTGCGCCCGGACCACTGGGGCGGCGGCATCGGCGGACAGTTGCACGGCGCCGCGCTCGACCACCTGCGGGACGTCGGCTGCGACCGCGCCTCGCTGTGGGTCCTGCGGGACAACACGCCGGCACGGGCCATGTACGAGCGCCGGGGCTGGGTGCTCACCGATCGGGTTCGACCCGTGTACGCCCCCGCCGGCATCGACGACGTCGGCTACGACCGCGACCTATGAGTTCGCGAGACGCGTTCGGCGAGCATGGCGGAGAGGACGGCGGTGACGGGGTTGTCGCGCTCCATGGCCCGGGCGTCGACGGCCGGCATCATCTCCCAGTGCTCGAAGAGCTGCGACAGCTTGATCATGATCACCGCGAACTTGAACCCGGCGTAAATCTCGTACCACTCGACGCCGGCAGTCGGACCGACGCGGTCCTCCCATATCGCCAGCGTCTCCTCGCGCGTGCCTAGGCCTTCGAGGCGGGCCACGCCGTAGCCCTCGCTGTGGAAGCGGTCGAGGAACAGCCACCAGCCGAGGTCGGCTAGCGGGCCTCCCAGCGACACCATTTCCCAGTCGAGGACCGCCCGGCACTTGAAGTCGTCGAAGATCATGTTGCCGGGCCGGGCGTCGCCCCACGAGAAGGCGGTGGGCCGGTCGCTCGGCATGTTGGCGACGAGCCAGGCCAACGCCGCGTCGGCAACCGGCTGCTCACGACCTTGCGCCGCCCACTCGAACGAGTCGCTCCAGTACGACCACTGCTGATCGAACCCCGTGTCGCCCCGCTCGGGCTTGGCGAGGAACGCGATGCGCTCGGCCGGCACCTCGCGATGCAGCGCGGTGAACGCGTGCAGCGCGCTCTCCCACAGCTGACGGCGCTGGTCGACCGTTGCGTCGAAGAGGAACCCTTCGATGTTGTAACAAGGGTTGTCCGACGGGATGCGTCCGTCGACCTTGCTCATGACGAAGAAGGGTGCACCGAGCCACGCGGCGTCGGTCTCGAACCAGAGCATCTGCGGCATCGGCACCGACGTCGTCTCCGCAACGAGCTTCATCATCTCGAACTGGCGCTCGAAGTCGGTCTCCAGAAACAACTGGTAACCCGTCGGCTTCACCCGCAGCACGTACGAGGCGGCCGTGCCCCCACCAGAACCGGCGTCGAACAGCAGCGTCTCGTTCGAGTAGCCCGTGCCGTCGGGAATCACGAGCTGCGAAACCTGGACCTCACCCACCTTGTCGCGCAGCCACTCGGCCAAGACCTTCCGCGTCGCCTCAAAATCCCGTTGCTCAGGGATGGGCATCGAGAAGGTCCTTGAAGCCGTACTTGTCGTGGGGGCCGATCACGAAGTACTCCCAGAGCCCGTAACCGACGTCGCCGTTGAGCCGGAAGCGGGCTGCGCTGTCGACGATCCCCACCATGCGGGCGGCGTCATCGGGGTCGTCGAGATCGAGCGTGAGACCCTGGACGACGAGCGGACCCTGGTACGCGCCGTGGCGCCAGTCCTGGTCGAAGCCGTAGCCGGTGCCGATCCCCAGATGGCATTGCAGCATGGGCTCGACCTCGACCTGCAGGTCGCCCATCGTGATCACAGCGCTGCGCACCATCCGCGTGCCCGGTATCCACTCGAGTGCGTGCTCGGGCCGGCCGAGGTGCTCCGTCCGGCCGTCATCCCACACGCGCAGCGCCTCCTCCAGGACACGCGTTCCGTCCCTACCCTCCTGCGCGATGTAGAAGAGCGAGAACCCCTCGAACCGGATCGGCGCGTAGTTCCAGTAGAACGTCGACATCGGCGTGGCAACACCGATGCCCGGCGCCTCCGCCTCGCCGACGGGCCGCACGCCCCAGGACCGATCGCGCGATCCCCACCACGCATCGGGCGACACCGCCATGGTCTCGTCGGGCAGCTCGATGGTGCCGGTCCACCCGCCCATCTGCGCGAGCCGGCAGGTGTCGAAGGTGACGCGGTCGTGCGGCGCCCGCACGAAATGGCGCGGCTCCTCGTGGGCCGGCTCGAACCCTTCCCACGTGAGGTCGTAGGCCGTCCCCCACTCGTTGGGCTCAAGGATCACGCGCAGCTTCTTAAGACCTTCGATCACCTCGACGCGGAACGGGCCAACAGTCGTGTTCATGCGGTCGACGCCCAATTCGCGGGACGCGCGCACGACGCGGTGCTCGTTATTGTGCAGCACGCAGACGAACGCGTCGGCCACGCCGAGGTTGGGATACATCCCCATGCCGGTGATCAAGAACGCGTCGCCCGTGTGCGGGAAGGCGTTGAAGTAGTAGCGGTCGTAGAAGTTGCGGTCGCTGGTCCCAACGCGGCGTATCGGCTCGGCGATCTGGTGCACCGGGTAGTCGTCCAGCGGCGAGAGCGACATGGCGGGACCGAAAGCTAGCCTCGCCCCTCGTGTCAGTCATCGGGTTCTGGGAGATCGCCCGCGAGGAGCCGGACCGGCTTGCCCTGGTCGGTCCCGACGGGCGTCAGTTGACGTACGGCGAACTGGCCAGCGAGTCCAACAAGCTCGTCCACGGCCTCCGTTCGCGGGGCCTAACGGCGGGCGACGGCGTGGCTGCGGTCCTGCACAACTGCGTCGAGATGTACGCGTTGTCGCTGGCCTGCGGACAGGCCGGTTGGTACTTCACGCCGATCAACCACCACCTAGCCAAACCCGAGATCGACTACATCGTCGAGGACTCCGAGGCCAAGGTGCTCGTCGACTCGCTCGACATCTATCGGGACCTGGTTCGCAGCCAGCCCGACTCGTTGCCCGAGGACCGCCAAGCCGGCCAGCCCATGCACTACACGTCGGGGACGACGGGGCGTCCCAAGGGTGTTCGCCGTTCGCTGCCGGGCGTCGAGCCCGAGTTGCAAGCGCTGTTCTCAGCCGGCTTCCTCGGCATGTTCGGCGTGCAGCCGCACGACAACAACGTGCACATCTGCGGCTCGCCGCTCTACCACACCGCTCCGCTGGCCTTCTCGGGCGCGGCCATCCAAATCGGCCACCCAGTGGTGCTCATGGACAAGTGGGACCCGGCCGAGATGCTCGACCTCATCGGCAAGTACCAGGTGACGCAGAGCCACATGGTCCCCACCCAATTCCATCGGCTCCTCGCACTGCCCGACGACATCAAGAAGCAGGCCGACGTCGGGTCGCTGCGCTCGATGGTCCACGCCGCTGCGCCCTGCCCCGTCGACATCAAGCAACGGATGCTCGAGTGGTGGGGCCCGGTGATCTACGAGTACTACGCGGCGACCGAGGGCGGCGGCACGCTCGTCACCCCGGACGAGTGGCTGAAGAAGCCGGGCACGGTCGGGCGGCCGTGGCCCAACGCCGAGGTGCGCATCCTCGACGACGACGGCAACGACGTTCCCGCCAACGAGCCGGCCACTGTGTACATGAAGCTTCCCGACGCCAAGTTCGAGTACTTCAAGGACAAGGACAAGACCGAGGCCAGCCGCAAGGCGGGCTTCTTCACCGTCGGCGACATCGGCTATCTCGACGACGACGGCTACCTGTTCCTCTGCGACCGCAAGTCCGACATGATCATCAGCGGGGGCGTCAACATTTACCCGGCCGAGATCGAGGGCGTGTTCCTCATGCACCCCAAGGTGGGCGACGTCGCCGTGTTCGGCATTCCCCACGCCGACTGGGGCGAGGAGATCAAGGCGGTGGTCGAGCCCGCCGTCGGCATCGAGCCGAGCGCTGCGCTTGCCGAGGAGCTGCTGGCGTTCTGCGGCGAGCGCATGGGCAAGTTCAAGATCCCCAAGTCGATCGACTACACCAACGAGATGCCCCGCGACCCAAGCGGCAAGCTCTACAAGCGCAAGCTCCGCGACCCCTACTGGGAAGGCCGCGACCGCGCCATCTAGCGGCGATCCGACCCGATCAGCCCGAACTGACAGTCCAACCGCGCGCTTTCCCGCGCGGGTTGACTGTCAGTTCGTCGTCTGGGGGACGACGAGGCGGATGGCCCGTTCCAGCTCGCGCATGACGTGCGAGAAGGGGTGGCGACCGTGGGCCCACGCCGTGAGTGTGGAGTAGAAGACGTGGCCCAGCACGCTGACGATGTCGTCGCGCACGCGGGGGTCGAGGTCGTCGAGGATCTCCTCCGCCATTCCGGCGATGTGACCGCGCACCAACGCCGCGTTCTCGTTCACGCCGGCGTCGGGGGATGACAACGCGGTGATCAGCGCGGCGGTCATCTTGGGTTGACGTTCGAGCGCTCGCGTCGCCCGGCGGTACACGTCGACGAGACGGTCGGCGGCCGACGCACCCTTGGGCGGCACGTCGGTGACCCGCTCGTGCAGACCGCCGGTGAGGTCGGCCATGGCCGCGGCCAGGAGATGGTCCTTCGACGAGAAGTAGCGATAGATCGTCCCGAGCGCAACGTCGGCCTTGGTCGAGACGTCACGCATCTGCACCGACTCGTACCCACCGGCGGCGGCCAACTCCAGCGCGGCGGCGACGACCCGCTCGCGGCGAGCTTGCTGTCCGGCAGTCAACCCGGTGACCGGCACCACCTCCATCGCCGGACAGTAGCCCTTGTCGGACCGATGAGAACGTGTTCTGATCCTCGATTACATGGCGAACGGCCACACGGCGAACGGCGATATGGCCAAAGGCCACACGACAAGAGAACGCCGCGTCGATTGGGGCAAGTACGGCCGGCGGCCCGCCATGCTCCTCGCTGCGGTCGCGTTCATCGACGCCGTCGACCGCAGCATCCTTCCCGGCGTGCTGACGCGCGTACAGGACGAATTCGGGTTCAGCGACACCCGGGCCGGCCTGCTCTCAACGGCCGCGGTGCTGGCCGGTTTCGTCGTCGTCCTGCCGGCGGGCTACGCCGCAGACCGCTTCAAGCGCACGCGCGTCATTGCATTGGTCATGGCGTCGTGGGGTGCGATATCGGCGCTCAACGCCGGCGTGCAGAACTACTGGCAGTTCCTCGGCGTGCGGGCGGTGTTGGGCGCAGGCGAGACCATCGACAACCCGGCGTCGGGGTCGCTCATGGCCGACTACTACGTACCCGA
>JACDEA010000473.1 GCA_013816725.1 Actinomycetota bacterium | reverse complement strand
GCTCTCGCCCATGGCTGTTGAGCTGGAGTTCGATCCCTTCGCACCGGAGATCCGGGCCGATCCGTACCCGACGTACAAGCGGATGCGCGATGAGGCGCCGATCTACTGGCGGCCCGACGGGTCGCCGATGTTCACGCGCTACGACGACTGCATCGCCATCCTGCGCGACCACGAGCGCTTCAGCAACGACGGATCGAAGTCCAAGTACGCCGAGCAGGCCGGCGCCACGGAGGAGAGCGCTGTGCGGGGAACCATGTTCGAGTCGCTCAACGCCCGGCCGATGCTCTTCACCGACCCGCCCGATCACACGCGCATTCGCGGGCTGGTGAACAAGGCGTTCACCCCGCGCGTCGTCGATCGGCTGCGGCCGCGGATGGAAACCATCGTCGACGACTTGCTGGACGAGGTCGCCGGCGCAGGGTCCATGGACATCATCGAGCAGGTCGCCTACCCACTGCCGGTCATCATGATCGCGGAGCTATTGGGCGTGCCCGCCTCCGATCGCGATCTGCTCAAGGGTTGGTCCGAGCCGATGGCCCGCACGATCGATCCGATGGACGACATCGAACCCGAGTTCCTCACCGAGATCATCGGCGCGGGCATGGCTTTCATCGCCTACTTCGCCCAGCTCATCAACGAGCGCAGGAAGTCGCCCCGTGACGACCTGCTCAGCGCGCTCATCGCCGCGGAGGAGAGCGGCGACAAGCTCAGCCAGGAGGAGGTCATCGTCAACCTGATCCTCCTGCTCATCGCCGGCCACGAGACGACGACGAACCTGATCGGCAACGGCATGCTCGCCCTGCTGCGTCACCCGTCGGAGATGGCCGACCTGCGCGGCGACCCCACGATCATCAAGACGGCGGTCGAAGAACTGCTCCGCTACGACAGCCCGGTGCAACTCGACGCCCGCACGGCCCTGGTCGACGTCGAGATCGCTGGCGTCACCATTCCGAAGAAGGAGCAGCCCGTCCTGTTGCTCGCCGCCGCCAACCGTGACCCCGCGCAGTTCCCCGACCCGGACCGGCTCGACCTTCGACGCGTCCCCAACGCGCACATCGCGTTCAGCAGCGGCATCCACTTCTGCGTCGGCGCGTCCCTCGCCCGGGCCGAGGGTCAGGTCGCCATCAACACGATGCTGCGGCGGATGCCCAAGATGGAACTGGCCGACCCGTCACCCCCATACAAGGGGAACGTCACGCTGCGCGGGTTGGCCAAGCTCCCGGTCACCTTCTGATCAAATCGGCCTACGGGCGCCACCGCAGCCAGGTCGGCGATCTGCACCTGCCGGCCGGCGACGGGCCCCACCCCACCGTCGTGATCCTGCACGGCGGGTTCTGGCGGGCGCGGTACGGCCGCTGGATCATGCGGGCGCTGGCCGAAGACCTGGCCCGGCGCGGGTACGCGGCGTGGAACCTCGAGTACCGCCGACTTGGTCCGCTGGCCGGTGGCGGCGTTCCCAACACGCTCGACGACGTGGCCGCCGGGACCGACCACCTGGCCGCCATCGCCGGCGAACACAACCTCGACCTGGCCCGGGTGGCCGTCGTCGGCCACTCGGCCGGCGGCCACCTCGCCCTATGGCTGGCCGGGCGGCCGCCGACCGACGGCGCCGTCGCGCCGGTGGTGTTCATCGCGCTGGCCGCGGTGGCCGACCTGCGGTTGGCCCATGCCAAGGGGCTGGGGGCCGGGGTGGTCGAGAGCTTCGTGGGCGGATCGCCCGACGACGTGCCCGAGCGCTACGCGGCGGCTTCGCCTGCCGAGCGGCTGCCGGCGGGTACGCGGCAGGTGCTCGTCCACGGTCGGCGCGACGCGAACGTGCCGATCGACGTCGGGCGCACCTATTACGACGCGGCGGTGGCCGCCGGCGATGACGTGGAATGGGTCGAGCGCGAGTGTGACCACATGACGCTGATCGACCATCGGTCCGACGAGTGGCAGCTCGTGGTCGATCGCCTGCCGTGACGTCGCGCCCGATCTACGCGGCGGCGCACTCGCTCGGCCCGGCGCTGCCCGAGGTGACCGCGGCGGCCCGTGCCGCGCTCGACGAGTGGGCCGAGCGCCTCGTCGGCGGTTGGGACGACTGGGTCGACTTCGCCGGGCGGGTCGGCGACCGGCTCGGCGCCGCGGCGGTCGGGGCGGCGCCCGGCCAGGTGGTGGTGGCCGACTCGACGACGGTCAATCTCTACAAGCTGGC